>VGHV01000386.1 GCA_016868095.1 Betaproteobacteria bacterium | reverse complement strand
GGTTTTCCAAGTCAATGGAACTGATCCACTCCCCACCTGACTTGATGACATCCTTGCTTCGATCGGTAATTTGCATATAGCCATCTTCATCAATCGTGGCAACGTCGCCGGTTGGAAACCATCGCCGTCCCTGGGCGTCGGTAATCAGTGGGTCTCCGCCCTCGCCCTTAAAATAAGACTGGATGACCCAAGGCCCGCGCACGAGCAAATTACCGAAGCTCGTCCCGTCCCAAGGTAGATCCTCGTATTGGTCATTGACAATTTTCATATCAATGCCGTAAATGACATGGCCCTGCTTTTCAAGCAACTTTTGCTGCTGGAGCACGCTCAATTTGTTGTGCTTTGATTGCAGTTGCGCCAGAGTTCCAAGTGGCGAGAGCTCTGTCATGCCCCAAGCATGAATAACCTCGACGTAGTAAAAGTCTCTAAAGGTTTCGATCATCGCCGGCGGACAGGCAGAACCGCCAATCACGGTGCGTCGGAACGTCGAAAACTTGCATAGGTGGTCTTTGACATAGGCAAGCAAGCCCTGCCACACCGTGGGTACGCCCGCAGAGAAGGTCACGCCCTCTGATTCAAAGAGTTCATACAGACTCTTTCCGTCGAGTTGAGCCCCAGGGAAAACCAGTTTGGCACCGACTAAAGGTGCTGCGTAGGGAATCCCCCATGCATTCACATGAAACATCGGCACCACGGGTAGGACCACGTCCTTGGCGGAAAGCCTCATGGCATCGGGCAAGCTCGCTGCGTAGGCATGTAAAACCGTCGAACGATGGGCGTAGAGCGCACCTTTGGGGTTGCCCGTTGTGCCTGAGGTGTAACAAAGTCCTACCGCACTTCGTTCATCGAACTCAGGCCACTGCCAATCATTGCGCCCCTCAGCAAGCAATTGTTCATAGCACACGAGTGATACCACTTTGCTTTGCGGCATCCGATCGGCATCACACATTGCAACCCAGGTCTTCACGGTCGGGCAATGTGGCGCTATAGCCTCGATGATTGGCAGAAAACTAAGATCAAAACAGAGCATCTTGTCTTCGGCATGATTAACAATCCAGGCAATTTGCTCAGGATGCAAGCGTGGGTTGATGGTATGAACCACAGAGCCCTTGCCACCCACGGCGTAGTACACCTCCATATGGCGATAGCCATTCCAAGCCAGGGTGCCGACGCGTTCGCCCATGGCAATGCCGCGCGCCTCGAGCGCACTGGCGAGTTGCCGCATACGTGCCTCGGCGTCACGGTAGGTGTAACGATGAATATCGCCCTCAAGGCGACGCGATACGATCTCGGTCGTTGGAAAATGACGCGCCGCATGCTGCATGAATGACGAAATCAGCAAGGGCATGTCCATCATCTGGCCACGTAAAGGACTTTGCACGGCAGGGTCTCCCTTTGGTTTTTGTGCGAGCCTTCTAGAATAGCGAAGCTTTGTGTACTTAGCCGAATCCTCGGATAAGCGAACTGTTTTGAGGCGGCCATTGCAGTGAAAATCGAATCACATCCTGCTCATGTTGCAGCTGCAACAACCCCTTTGAATTGGAAACAAGGCTTCGCCGAGGATTTCGCTGACTTTCCTGTGGCCTACCGCCAAGTCGAGGCAGAAGCGCTCCATGAACCCAGGCGCCTTTGCTGGAGCGATGAGGCCGCAGCCTGCATCGGTTTAAACAGCAAGGATGTCGAGCGCCACGCAACTGACTTTGAAAATTGCTTTGCTCAGGGTCAAGTTGAGCACCTTGGACGAAGCTTGGCGCCAATCGCGAGCGCCTATGCTGGCCACCAATTCGGTGTCTGGGCAGGACAACTCGGCGATGGGCGTGCGATGCTTTTGGGTGACTTACCGAGCCAGGCAAGCGCCGGGGATTGGGGTTTTGATGCGCTTGATTCGATTGAACTAAGCGATCGGATCGAAGTTCAGCTCAAAGGCTCGGGACAAACACCTTATTCGCGGATGGGCGACGGCCGCGCCGTCTTGCGCAGCTCGATTCGGGAATTCCTGGGGTCTGAGGCCATGATTGGACTGGGCATTCCAAGCACGCGAGCGCTTTGCCTTTACGCATCCGATGACCCTGTTTTTCGTGAGACCACCGAAACTGCAGCCATTGTGACCAGGCTCGCACCAACATTTTTGCGTTTTGGCCATGTTGAATTTTTCGCCCACTTTCACCATCACGATGCACTGAATCATTTACTGCGAAAGCTTGCGGAAAAACACTACCCGGCGGTTTTAAGCGCTCGCCACGAAGCCTCTGGACTCAGTGATGACGACTTTTACAAACTAGCACTCTTTAAATCGATTGCGTCACGAACCGGCGATCTCATTGCACGCTGGCAATCGGTAGGGTTTTGTCATGGCGTGATGAACACCGATAACATGAGTCTGCTGGGTCTGACCATCGACTACGGTCCTTTTGGATTCCTGGACCAATATGATGAGGACCATATTTGTAACCACTCCGATCATCAGGGTCGTTATAGCTACAACAACCAAGCCGCGGTGGGTGCTTGGAATTGCAAAGCCTTGGCGCTAGCTTTTCGAACAGTGCTAAGTGATGAGGCAGCACCCTACCTAGCCGAGGGCTTGCAAGCCTACCGCAGAGCCTATGAGACGCGATGGCAAGAACGCTTTGCGGCAAAGTTTGGTTTGATGCCTGCGGGGTTAAAGACCCAGCATAAGTCCGATGATCCTCAGACCGCCCAAAGCGATGAGCAAGATCTGGACGATGATGCTGGACCATCGATACAACATTTTCTAGAACAAAGCATGCAAATGCTGCAGCGCTGTAAGCCCGATTTCACCCTCTTTTTTCGACGGCTCAGCAAGACCTCGCTGCAAGCTCCTCAAGAAATCTCTGAAATTCGTGACATGGTGCTCGATCTGGCGAGCTTCGATGCCTGGTGGGATGCTTATCGCGACATCGCCCAGCGTCAGATGAGCCGACTTCGTTGGGATCCCTGCCAAAGACAAGCCATGATGCTTGCGGTGAATCCAAAATATATACTTAGGAATCATCTTGCCGAGCT
>VGHV01000385.1 GCA_016868095.1 Betaproteobacteria bacterium | reverse complement strand
CCAGATTTGAGAGTAATGAGGCGGTTAAGTGCTCCGTTACCTCATTTTTACTCTCACCGTTACTCACATCAAGGTTCGCACGGGGGCGAATTACCTGGGATTACTACAGCAGCTGAATTTCTATTTATCTTTATATTTCAGCCACTTAGAGCGCAATTTTGAACGGTGATGAATCTGTGAGAAACCTAAACTGGCGGAGAGGGAGGGATTCGAACCCTCGATACGGTATAACCGTATACCGGATTTCGAGTCCGGCGCATTCGACCACTCTGCCACCTCTCCACATGGTCTAATTGCGAAGTTTAGCATTTGTGAGATTTACGACCGTGACGATAGCCCATGAAGTTGCCCGCCGCCGGACCTTTGCGATCATCTCGCACCCTGATGCGGGAAAGACCACGCTGACAGAAAAACTCTTGCTGTTTGCAGGTGCCATTCAAATTGCCGGCTCGGTGAAAGCCAGAAAAGCGACCCGACATGCCACCTCCGATTGGATGGAGATCGAGAAGCAGCGCGGCATCTCAGTGGCCAGCTCCGTGATGCAAATGGAGTACCGAGACTGTGTGATCAATCTGCTCGACACACCAGGGCACCAGGATTTCTCGGAGGATACTTATCGGGTACTGACCGCAGTCGACTCAGCACTTATGGTGATTGATGCAGCCAACGGCGTCGAAACGCAAACCCTACGACTGATCGAGGTCTGCCGGTCCCGTGGCACGCCAATTATGACCTTCATCAATAAGATGGACCGCGAGGGGCGAGACGCCTTGCAATTGCTCGACGAGATCGAAGAGGTGCTAGGCATGCCCTGTGCGCCGCTGACCTGGCCGGTGGGGCAGGGTAAACGCTTTGGTGGCATCTTTGATTTGCGTGCGCAACGTATGCGGGTGTTTCAGCCTGGCCAAGATCGTCGCCGCGAAGATGACGACTTGATCGACAATATGTCCTTACTTCGGGAGCGTTTTGGGGCCGAGTTTGAGCAAGCCGAGTCCGAGATGGAGCTCGTTCAAACCGCTGCGGAGCCATTTTCAAAAGAGCTCTTTATTCAATCCAAACAGACCCCTGTTTTCTTTGGTTCTGCAATCAATAACTTTGGCGTTCAAGAAGTACTCGATGCCTTAGTCGACCTGGCTCCCATTCCCTCGGCACGCAAGGCAGTTTCGCGCCAAGTGAGTCCTGATGAGTCGCGATTTTCGGGCGTCGTCTTCAAAATCCAGGCGAATATGGATCCTGCGCATCGAGACAGAATTGCATTTTTACGTGTTTGCTCCGGAGTTTTCGAGCGAGGTATGAAGCTTCGCGTTCGCCGCACGGCCAAGGACCTTCGACCAACGGGCGTTGTAACCTTTTTGTCGCAAAGACGCGACCTGGTTGAGCAGGCCTACGCCGGCGACATTATCGGCATCATTACCCACGGTGGCTTGCAACTTGGTGATACGGTTTCAGAAGGCGAATCCTTGCAATACACAGGCCTGCCATTTTTTGCGCCTGAAATGTTTAGAACGGTCGAGATCGCTGACCCGATGCGCAGCAAGCAATTACAAAAGGGACTTAAAGAACTCGGGGAGGAGGGCGCTATTCAGGTATTCCGACCATTGGCCGGGCAATTGATGCTGCTTGGCGCAGTTGGTCAACTTCAATTTGAGGTGGCTGCACACCGTCTGCAAAGCGAGTACGGCGTTGCTGTACGCTTAGGAGGCTCGAATTACACGGGTGCCCGATGGGTAACCTGTGAGGACGAGATCGAGCTTCAACGATTTGTGAATGCCAACACCACGCGCGTAGCCCTTGATGCTGCCGACACCTATACATATCTGATGACCACGCGCTACGACTTACAGTTTTTGCAAGAGCGCTGGCCGAAGATTCAATTTCACCCGCTTCGCGAACATGCTGGCTTAGTTCTTGAAGCGGCGTGAGAGGTCATCTGCACCGACGTCTATGGAATTGAGTAGCTCCTCGTTGGATACCTGAGGCAGCCATTGGTGATTCAATCGTTGCCGCAACGAACCCAAACTTATGGGTTCTGCAGCTTTTGTATCGTTACGATTTTCTGCCCAGTACGCCCAGGCACGTTGCTCGATGGGGTCATAGACGAGTTTAAAGACCGCATCAGGCACCCAGACTGCCGATTGACCAATACTTCTTGGTCGGGGGTTTGGTTTGCTGGCCTCAGCCTTAGCGTTCCATTGCTCTTGTGCATGGTGATAAACAGGGCCTGTGATGACATAAACCGCGTGACCAACACGCCGCACATATCGTCTCGTTGCCTTTTCATAGTCGGCCCAGACACCGCGATTTAACTCTGGGGCTTGAGGCACCATGTTTGCGAGCGAAAAACTTTGTGCCATGGCCGCTTCGCTTGGCATATCGCCTGCAGGCGCCATATGACCGCGATCCCATCCTGATCCTTGGTAGTCCTCGAGTTTTGCGCGGTCTGCAGAAGGTAGGCGAGCTTCGGGATAAAAGCGCCCTGAGCGCTGGATCTTAATAGCTCTTGCAAGATCTTCTGGATCGATGCGTTGGGCAACCCAAACCGGTGTTTTGCTCTGACCAGCATGCAAAATGGCAAAGGCTTCAAAACATAGCTCACGCAGACGCCCAGGCAGCTTCGAAAGATCCATGCGCGGCGGCTCTCCACCTGCAAAATGCGATCTACAGCTTGAAAACTTGGGCTGAAAAAAATTTTCAGAAGCTTGCGTTGGCGGAGCCATCGTTCCCAGGATCGTCACAGTCAGCATTACCAGCAAAAAGTGCCACAAGGTCAACGCCGAATTTCGCTTAATCATTACAATGTCATTTAGGTGGTAGGGCACAAAGGTCAAACTGCGGATCGTTTTAGATCGCCGATCATAGGTCAACAAAAATCTTCTCCGAATTTGAATCCGAGTAACTATAGTATGGCAACGCGTTCCAAAGAATATGGCGAATCATCGATACGTGTATTGCGAGGACTTGAACCCGTTCGACAGCGACCCGGTATGTACACGCGTACCGATCATCCGCTGCATATCATCCAGGAGGT
>VGHV01000384.1 GCA_016868095.1 Betaproteobacteria bacterium | reverse complement strand
CGCCAGCATCGGCCCATGCACTTGGCTTTCCGGTGCGACGGATTCGGTGGATTTCAGTCGTGGTGGGTGGTTTTTTCTGTGGACTTGCCGGTGCTTATTTATCGGTTGTCTACGCGCCACTTTGGGTCGAGGGCATGGTTGCGGGCAGGGGTTGGATTGCTCTTGCGCTGACGGTGTTTGCAACCTGGCGGCCTTGGCGCGTACTCGTTGGTGCTTACCTTTTTGGCAGTGTGACCATGTTGCAGTTACATTTGCAAGCCATTGGGATTGAGATTCCCACACAATTCATGTCGATGCTGCCTTACCTCGCAACGATTCTTGTGCTGGCGATGATTTCTCGTAACCCAAGCTGGATTCGGGCCAATATGCCTGCGTCCTTGGGCAAACCCTTTCACCCCGGGTAGTCGGGCGGTGATGGCATCATGTGCAGTCCTCCCAATATTCAATTCAAAACAAAGGAGTTTTTATGAAGTCGACTTCCAAGCGCATGTGGATGCGTGCAGGTTTTGCGGTGTTTGCACTGTCTGCAAGCACCCTAATGGTTTCTTGCGGCAAGAAGGAAGAGCCCAAAGAGGTTGCTAAAGAGGCGCCGAAGGCTGAAGCGCCAAAGCCCGAACCACTCAAAGTCGGCTTTATTTATGTCGGACCCGTCGGAGATGCAGGCTGGACCTTTGCGCATGATATGGCACGTAAAGCCATCGACGAGAAATTTGGCGAAAAAATCAAAACCAGTTTTGTCGAAAAAGTACCTGAGGGTGCCGATGCCGAGCGGGTGATTCGTGATCTGGTTGCACAGGGTAACAAGTTGGTTTTCGCAACTTCATTCGGTTACGGCGACGCTATGGAGAAGGTTGCGAAAGACCATCCCGAGGTGAAATTCGAACACGCAACCGGCTATAAGACCGCCGATAACCTTCGAGTCTATGAAGGGCGTTTTTATGAGGATGCTTATCTCGCTGGTGTGATTGCCGGCAAGATGACCAAAAGCAATATTCTTGGCTTTGTTGGTTCATTCCCCATACCCGAGGTGCTTCGAAATATCAATGCGTACACCTTGGGTGCACAGAGCGTGAATCCAAAAATTCGTACCAAGGTCGTATGGGTGAATACCTGGTTCGATCCGCCGAAAGAAAGCGAGGCTGCGCAGTCGCTGATCAATCAAAAGGCTGATGTGCTTTTACAAAACACTGATTCAACGGCTGTGCTTCAAACCGCTGAGAAGAACGGTAAGTTTGCGTTCGGTTGGGATAGCGATATGAGTGCATTCGCGCCGAAAGCCCATTTGGCTTCGGCCGTGTTGACCTGGGCACCTTATTATGAAAAGGCGGTCAACGATGTGCTTAACAACACGTGGAAAACCGAAATGACCAAGTGGGGAACCAAAGAAGGCATGAACGATCTGGTCAAGATCAATGATGCCGTACCTGAGGATGTCCGCAAGAAGATCGACGAACTCAAGGCGGGCCTTAAAGACGGAAGCTTTGCTGTCTTTAAAGGGCCAATCAGCGACAATAGCGGCAAAGTCGTCTTGCCCAAGGACGAAGTTGCTGATGATGCCTGGAAAGGCAAAATTAATTTCTTTGTTAAAGGCGTCGAAGGCAAGGTTCCAAGCGGTAAATAAATGGGCATGGCTGCTGAGTGGGGCTATTGGCACCCGGTCTGGCGTGCCGATAGTCTCTCACCAGGTGAACTGGTGACGACTGTGCTCTTAAGCGAACAGGTAGTGCTGTGGCGCGATCTGGATCAAGGGCTCATCCACGCAGCGGTCGATCGCTGCCCGCACCGAGGGGCAGCACTTTCTCTGGGTCGTATCGAGGGCGGACAGCTTCGATGTGCGTATCACGGTTGGTGTTTTGACCAGCGAGGGCAGTGCACCGAGGTGCCGGCACTGCCCCATTTCAGCCCGCCCAAGTCATTCCGATTAAATCGTTATGATGTTCGGATTGAATATGGCCTGGTCTGGCTTGCCAGAGGCAATGCTCAAATGCCCTTGTTTGAGGCTGAAGCGGATACGTCGAGGCGACACTTGCTTTGCGGTCCTTATAAGGTAAAAGCTTCCGCACCACGAATTGTCGAAAATTTTCTGGACATGGGGCACTTTGCCTTTGTACATGAGCACTTGCTAGGCCACCGTGATCATTGTGAGATCCCGGATTACCATGTGGTGCATGATGCCTGGGGTCTCGTTGTTGAAAGCGCGCAGGCCTGGCAACCAAAGGCTAGCGCGGATGCGAGCGAAGCTGCGCTTGTCGACTATCGCTACGAAGTAAGGGCCCCCTTTCAGGCCGCGCTTTATAAAGGCAAGCAGAGGGATGGCATCGCCTTATTCATTTGCCCTCACGAACCAGAACGTTCTACGGTGTGGTTCCGTTTAGCGCTTTTTGATCTCGAAACAAGCGACGATATTTTGCTCGAGTTTCAAAACCGAATATTTGCTCAAGATCTACCGATTGTGGAATCGCAACAACCCAAATGCCTGCCACTTGAGCAAAGTCTGGAACTACATTGTGCGGCGGACAAGGCTTCAGTAGCCTATCGTCGATACCTTCGTGAACATGCGATTCGCTTTGGCACGATTTAATTAAGGATTCACCCGAACTTAGGGTTTCTTTTGAACCTAACCGCCACCCAGCGGCGCATCCTAATTTGGATGTGCTTATTCATTGCTGTCAATCAGTTTGGATTTGGCGCGCTCATACCGGTTTTGCCGCTTTATGCCGAAGCTTTTGGTGTTCCCGCGTCGGCAGTTGGCTCGACCATCGCCGTCTATGGTTTGGCGCGCATGTTCTCTGCGCCCATGGCGGGTCGCTTTGCAGATGCGCGCGGCCGGCGCATTTCGATGGCCATGGGCGGCGCACTATGCACGCTTGGGAATCTCTGGTGCGGCCTTGCGAGCGGCTTTAGCGAATTTGTCATCGCAAGATTCATCGCTGGACTCGGTGCAGGATGGGTTCAGTCGGTCGGCTTAATTGTGCTTGCCGACATTAGCGAGCCCCAACAACGCGGGCGCATGATGGCGCTCTACCAGGGGAGTTTCCTGTTTGCTGTCGGGAT
>VGHV01000383.1 GCA_016868095.1 Betaproteobacteria bacterium | reverse complement strand
TGGACCACAGCGGTTATGTGAAGCTTAAAGACCGGGCAAAAGACATCATTATTTCTGGCGGGGAAAATATTTCGTCGATCGAGGTTGAAGATGCGCTATACCGACACCCTGCGGTCATGGCCTGCGCAGTGGTTGCCAAGCCCGACCCTAAATGGGGCGAGACACCGCTTGCCTTTGTCGAACTCAAGCCGGGCGTGCACATCGAAGCCCAGGAATTGATCGATCATTGCAAGCGTCTTTTGGCAGGTTTCAAATGTCCACGCGAGCTGCGTTTTGTCGAGCTGCCCAAAACCAGTACCGGGAAAATCCAAAAGCATCTTTTGCGAGCTCAGGCCAAATCGGCAAGCGCGATTGGCTGATCGTTAGCCGCCCGGGGTATGCGTCAAACCGGCTGCCCGAGGCTGCCACCCTGGGTACAATCAGCGCTATGCTTGAAAAAGACCTCGCTTACCTGACCAACTTATTCGATCAAGCCGCGCTTGCCCTGCCAGCTAGCCAGGAAGCGCTTGCCAATGGGCAAGTGCTTCCCCCTGCAAAGCTTGAAGCGCCCAGGCAGTCATCACATGGCGATTTAGCCTGTAGCCTTGCGATGCAATGCGCCAAAGTGCTAAGGCTTAAGCCACGCGAAATTGCCGAGCAATTAGCGGCCTCTGTGGTGCATGCCGACCGTGATTCGCGTGGCTTGATTGAAGCGGCCGAAGTGGCAGGGGCTGGCTTTATCAATTTGCGCTTAAGCTTGAAAGCCAAGCAGGCTGTCCTGCAAACCATGGTCGAGCAAGGCGAAGCCTTTGGTCGGGCTACGCTTGGCGGCCGCGGTAAAGTGCTGGTTGAGTTTGTGTCAGCAAACCCGACGGGCCCGCTGCATGTGGGCCATGGCCGTCAGGCAGCGCTTGGCGATGCGATATGCAGGCTCCTAGAGGCTGCGGGCTATGAAGTGCAGCGTGAGTTTTATTATAACGATGCCGGTGCCCAAATCGAGCAATTAACACGATCGGTTCAGGCGCGGCTTCAAGGCATCGGGCCAGACGATGCCGCTTTTCCAGCAGACGGCTACCGTGGCGACTATATTTTGGATATCGCCAAGGCTTATCAGGACGGTCAAAGCGTCACAGCGAGGCAATGCGAAACAGTCACTGCTAAAGCCGACCCCTCTGACTTTGAGGCAATCAGGCAGTTTTCGGTCACTTATCTTCGCAACGAGCAAGATCTTGACCTCCAGGCCTTTGGCTTGGCGTTTGATGTTTATTTCCTCGAATCGTCCTTGTATCGAGACGGGGCCGTCGATGCGGTCGTTCAACGACTAAACCAGCGAGGGCATTGCTACGAGCTTGATGAAGCCTTGTGGTTGCGGACCACTGATTTTGGCGATGATAAAGACCGGGTGATGCGCAAACGCGACGGGCACTACACTTATTTTGTCCCTGATGTTGCCTACCATCGCCATAAGTGGGCGCGGGGATTCAAACGCGCAATCAATATTCAGGGTTCGGATCACCACGGCACGGTCGCCCGGGTAAGAGCAGGTCTGCAAGCGCTTGATGAAGGCATTGACCTCGACTTTCCCGACTATGTCTTACATAAAATGGTGACGGTGATGCGCGGCGGCCAGGAAGTGAAGATTTCCAAGCGTGCCGGCAGTTATGTGAGTCTGCGCGATCTTATGGATTGGAGCGGCGACGGTGATCCACAGCGCGGTCGCGACGCGGTGCGATTTTTTCTGATTTCGCGTCGTGCTGATAGCGAGTTTCAATTTGATGTGGATTTGGCCTTGTCGCGGAGCGATGAAAACCCGGTCTACTACGTGCAATATGCCCATGCCCGAATTTGCTCGGTGCTTCGGCAGGCGCAACAGCAGTTCGACTGGCAAGCGCATCGGGTCAACGCGCAGCACATGGCGGACTTAGGGATCGAGCGCTTAAGCAGCGAGCGCGAGTTGGCTTTGTGCGCCTTGCTGGCGCGCTGGCCAAGCCAGGTTCAGGAAGCTGCCGAGCAACTCGCTCCGCATGCGATAGCCTTTTACTTGCGTGAACTCGCCTCAGCCTTTCACGCCTGGTACAACGCCGACCGCTTCTTGGTCGAGGATCAAGCCTTGCGAGAGGCACGATTAGTGCTGCTTGGCTGTATTGCTCAGGTCTTGCGTCAAGGCTTATCCTTGGTGGGTGTGAGCGCACCGGAGTCGATGTAGTGGACGCAAAGCGAATCAAAGCTCAGCAAGGCGGGACCTTCGGCGGTTTTTTGGTGGGCCTGTTGCTTGGTCTGGTCATCGCTGTTGGTGTGGCACTTTTTGTTGCCAAGTCGCCCATACCCTTTATTGATAAGGTGAGCAAACCACTGGAGCGTGCGCCCGGAGCCAAGTCGATTGCTGACGCACCTGATCCCAATATCTCGATGTATCCACGCTCAAGGGTCGAGCGGCGCGAAGACGCAAAGGCCGATAGCCCAGCGACCGAGCAAGATGAAGAAGCCAATAAAGAGGCGCCAGCCGCAAGCGAAGCTTCGCGCGCCGCTGATTCGCGTCGGGCAGCAGCCGACGCCAAACGTGCCGAGGCCTTGCTCAACGACCCGCGAGCCGGTGATGCAAGGCCTGAGGAGCGAAAGGGCGAATCGCGCGCGTCGGGCGAAGCAAAATCATCTGGTCCAGTGGCTGGCGCAGAGCCTAAACAGCCAGGCACCGCGGCTGGGGCTAATTACGTCCAAGCAGGTGCTTTTAAGGTTTTATCCGACGCTGAAGCGCTTAAAGCAAGGCTTGCCTTGCTTGGCCTTGAGTCAAGGGTGGTCAAGTCCGAGTCTGCCGGCGCCTTCATGTATCGTGTTCGCTTAGGGCCTTTTTATCGCAGTGACGAGATTAACCGTGCCCGAAACCGCCTGATTGAGGCTGGTGTGGATGCGGTGATTGTCAAACAACCTTGATGATTCTTGGATATGTCAAAACCGATTGTTGATGGCCAATGCCTCTCTGCAAAAGCCCAGGGAAGCGTCAAGCAGCGCAGCGAGCTCACTCGTGTGGAAAGGGAATCGAGCAGGCGTGATCTGCTCCATAAGGCCGCTAGCCTG
>VGHV01000382.1 GCA_016868095.1 Betaproteobacteria bacterium | reverse complement strand
TGTGTGGAGATGGGCTGGCACTTCGCTGTCGATATTCGAAGCGTCAACGGCCGCTTTCTCGACTTTTCGCTCCGCTGCCCCGAAGAAATTCGTCAAATTGAAGCATGGTTACGTGAACAGATCAATGCCACAACACAGCGAGGCAAACTCGAAATGCGGATTCAGGTGCGGCGTCAACATGCGGTACCAGAGACCCTTCAAATCAACGAAAAGCTCATGGCAAATCTGCTTTCCTTGGTCTCGGACATCAGGACAAAACTGCTGGATGTAGCAGCCATCTCCCCACTGGACTTGCTCCAGTTTCCAGGGATGATCCTTGATGCCAGCCATGTTGATCAAGATTTTCTGCAAGAGATGGTTAAGAGGCTCACTCCGATTGCGCTTAGAAGCCTCGCCGAAAGCCGCGAGGCGGAGGGAGAGCGACTCGCGAGCTTTTTGCGCCAACGATTAAATGGAATCAGAGACCTTTGCACAACGCTCGAAGCGCAGTTGCCTCATTGGTCCATTGCTATTGAGCGGCGACTGAAGGAGCGCCTCGCTTCGTTAGGACTAGGTATGGATGCTAAATCGAGCCCTATTGAGTTTGAACCCTCTGCAGAGGCCGGCAGTCCTCGCGAGGGCAAAGGTCCGTTACCCGACGTGCCACTTCCGCACTCATTGGAGTTTCAGCAACGTATTGCGCAGGAGCTTGGCCTATTCGCGATTAAATCTGACGTTGCTGAGGAGCTTTCCAGACTAAGGGCTCACAGCGATGCCATTGATGAGATATTGAATCGAGGGGGGGCTTGCGGCAAGCGGCTCGACTTTATGATGCAAGAGTTACAACGAGAGGCCAATACCTTGGGGTCGAAATCGCATATGCTTGAGCAATCGAGGGCGTCGGTTGATTTAAAGGTTCTGATCGAGCAAATGCGCGAACAAGTGCAAAATCTAGAGTAGCAACAACGCCTAGCCGATCAATCAACATGGAACAGCGATTTCTCAAAGCGTCCCTTTTTGTCATTGTCGCTCCTTCGGGCGCAGGCAAAACCACACTTGTGCACGCGCTGCTTCGGTCTCGACCAGGCATTAAGCTCTCAATCTCGACCACGACAAGGCTGCCTAGACAATCTGAACGTCACGGCGAACATTACTTTTTTGTTGATGAGGCAAGATTCGTCGAACTTCAAAAAAACAGGCAGTTTCTCGAGTCGGCATTTGTTCACGGGCATTATTACGGTACCTCCAGTTCGTTCGTTGAAGAAACTCTTGCTAATGGCGATGACCTTTTACTCGAAATCGATTGCCAAGGCGCATCACAAATCAAGCGACTTTTTCCAGAGGCAGTCGTTATTTTCATTGCACCGCCATCGGTTGAAGAGCTGAGGCGGCGGCTCCATGCGCGTGCACAAGACGACGAAGCAACGATTGCCCGCCGGATTGAAGGTGCGCAAAAGGAACTCCAGCGCGCCCATGAAGCAGACTACCTGGTGATCAATGATGATTTCGATCAAGCCTTGCTTGATTTACAGCGTATCGTTGAGGCTTCCGCGCTAAGGTATCATTTGCGTCTATCGCGTTTTCCACTGCTTGCTGAGCGGCTCGGATTACGCCCTGCCTCTTAACAAAAACGCTGGGTCATCATGGCAAGAATTACCGTAGAAGATTGTTTAAAGAGTATCCCCAATCGCTTTGAACTAACACTGGCTGCAACCTATCGGGCAAGAATGCTCGCCCAAGGGCATGCGCCAAAAATTGAATCGAAGGATAAGCCCACCGTTGCCGCTTTGAGAGAAATCGCAGCGGGTAAAGTTGGCCAGGAAATGCTCAGGCGTGTTCCAACCTAGGTCAAGCCACCACCCACGCCACTCACGAAATGATCGAATATTCAAGCGGGCGAGCTTGCGGCGTTCATCGCATGGCGCCGTACCCTTGCGCACAGTTTAGAGGAATGCTCTCCTTTGGTGCTTGACTGGCGGCGTTTGCACGTCAGAATAAAAGCATGAGCGAACCACTTTACCCAACGAATCCCCACTACCCCACGGTTCCGGCAAGTACACAATCGAGCGAAACGCTGGAACGTTCCTTTGGGGCAAGCCAACGCGCTGGATCGACGGCGACGCGTAACAGCCAATTTCGGCTCTCAGAGGAAGGCTTCTTTCTTGCTCCGGACCATAAGTCGATTGCCTCGATTGGTTCGCTTACCGCGAAATTAGAAGCCTATTTATCGCGAGCCGACATCAAGCGTGTTCGCGCGGCCTATAGACTTGCAGATGAAGCTCACTTGGGCCAATTCAGACAAAGTGGCGAACCCTATGTGTCGCATCCGATCGCTGTGGCCGAGATTTGCGCCGCATGGAAACTCGATGTCGACTCGTTGATGGCAGCCTTATTGCACGACACGATCGAGGACAGTGGAATCAGCAAGGAAGAGCTGAGTGTTCGATTTGGTGTTTCAGTGGCTGAGCTGGTCGATGGTCTGTCAAAACTCGACAAGATGGAGTTTCAAACTCGTGCCCACGCGCAGGCTGAGTCGTTTCGCAAGATGCTTCTAGCAATGGCCAACGATGTCCGCGTGATCTTGATCAAATTAGCAGATCGATTGCACAACATGCGGACGCTTACCGCTGTGTCGCCACAAAAGGCCAGACGCATTGCTGATGAAACGATTGAGATCTATGCGCCCATTGCAAATCGCCTTGGCCTACACAGCATTTTCCTCGAACTACTTGACCTCAGTTTCCGGCACAGCCACCCAAATCGTTACAAGACTTTACGAAAAGCGGTGTTATCTGCTCGTGGCAACCGTAGAGAAGTGCTGAGCCGGATTGTTGATGCTACGCAGCGAGTCTTGCCTCAATGGGGCGTCGACGCCGAGGTGACGGGTCGCGAGAAGTCCTTGTATGGCATTTATCGCAAGATGCGCGAGAAACGCCTCAGTTTCTCTCAGGTTCTCGATGTCTACGGTTTTCGAATCATCGTACCAACCATTTCGGATTGTTATAAGTCTCTTGGCGCACTTCATGCAACCTTCAAGCCTATCTTAGGACGTTTCAAAGACTATATCGCCATCCCTAAAG
>VGHV01000381.1 GCA_016868095.1 Betaproteobacteria bacterium | reverse complement strand
CTGCCAATGGTATGACCTGTCGAGGCTGGCTGATCACGAAGTCAGGCAACAGGCCATGGGCGATTCGGAGTTGCTGCGCGACGTCCTGCGTATCAAGGAAACCTTCTACTGCAGCGGTTGCAGTCATTACGACCCATGCATCGCTGGTGGCTTGCGATTGATTCCGGATAAGCAGCTGCTGGATGCCTTGCGCCAGGACTACCAGGCAATGTTGGCGGCGCAGATGTTCTACGGCGACACCTTGGAATTCGAAACCATTATCGAATGCTTGCGGGATCTTGAGCGGAAGATAAACCGGACTCACCAAAATCATACTTTATAACACATACAAGGCGTGGCTGCCTCAAGTGTGCCAAGGGCTTTTACGAACGCTTGGAGCGCTTGGCTCACTAAATTTCTCGTTAATATTATTAACCGGTTTACATCCTAATACTTTTTCTTTGCGCTTATCTGGACACTTTCTCGGTTCTCAAGCGCTTTGACTTAGCTTGAGCACCAAAGCCTTGGAATTAGTGCACGAGAGGATTCAACTTGGTACGGATCACCTACATCAGCGAAGAGTCAGCCCCCTTCTCGGTTTCATCGCTCCTTGAGCTGCTCCAACAATGCCATCTCAATAATCCACGCCAAGGCCTCACTGGCCTTTTGATTTATGGCAACGGCACCTTCTTGCAATCGATCGAAGGTGAGGCCGAGTCGGTCAAAGCATTGGTTGAGAAAATTTCCCAAGACCAGCGACACCGCGGCTTTAGGATTCTCCGAAAAGAGATGGCCACCGAGCGACTTTATGGCGATTGGAGCATGCGCTTTGAACGGCTTACCGAAGAATCGCTTAGAAAAGTCCCAGGCCTGCGAGAGTTCGCAATCAAAAAGTTCAACCGTGATTACCTCGATACGCATGTCGAGGTCGCCGACTTATTGCTTGAGACCCATCGCAGCGCTGGGCAGCATCAAGCGCTTGAAAAGGAAGCTCGGGATAAGCAAATCACCGAATTGCGGCGCGCTTTACATGCCTGTGAGCAACGGCAACAGATGGCTGCGCTCCTCATCGAATCGGTGATGGAGACAGGCAAGCAAAGCCGCCTTGACGACAGCCAACTTCGCCTCTGTAAGGCCATGTTGAACTCTATGCGCAAAACCGGCAAAGGCCGAGCTCGCAACAAGTAGATCCGAGAAAAGACCCTCTTCCAGTTTGCAAGATTCGTCTAAGCTACGCTTTAACTCGCCAACTCGAACCGAGGTCAACACCGTGAAACTAGACCCAAACATCAGCGCAGTCGTGACAGGCGGCGCCTCAGGCCTTGGCCGCGCAGCCGCTGAGGCAATCAGCGCAAAGGGCGTGCAAGTTACTATTTTCGATATCAATGAAGAAAAAGGTCTCGAAGTTGCCAGACAAATTGGTGGCCTCTTTTGCAAGGTTGATATCAACAGTGAAGCCAGTGTTTTGGCTGGTTTTGACCAAGCTCGCGCCAAGCATGGGCAGGAGCGCGTGCTTATTCATTGTGCGATGAGTTCTCGACGCGGAAAAACCTTGGCCTTCGATAAAGCGGCAGGAAAGCTCAAACGCTTATCGACAGAGGATTATGAAGCTGGCGTTCAAGGTGTCTTGGTCGCGAGCTATCGTCTCGCTTCCCTATCAGCCGAAGGGATGGCAAGTCTGCCAGCCCTTGAAGACGATGAGCGTGGATGCATCGTGCTCACCGCCTCGGTGGCGGCGCAAGACGGTCAAATCGGTCAGGTGATTTATGCATCGGCCAAAGCCGGCGTTAACGGCCTTGTCTTGCCCATGGCACGCGACTTGTCAGATCTTGGCATTCGGGTTAACGCCATCATGCCCGGGATTTTTGCAACACCACTGATGCTCGGCGCCTCGCCGCAAGTGTTACAAAGCTTAAGCGCTTCGGTACCCTTTCCAAAGCGCTTAGGCAAACCCGAAGAATTCGGCAGCCTCGCCTTGGAACTGGTAACCAACAGCTATTTCAACGGCCAATGCATTAGGCTTGATGGTGCCATCCGCATGGCGCCACGTTAGACGGCCGCCATACCGCAGGGTCACGCGCGCCCTGGCGTCAGCTCACGCCTTCGCAATGGCAATCACTCAGGCTGGCATCGGCGTGGAATGCCAGGAAATCATTTGCCATCCTGCGGCACGCTTGGCCCAGACTTGCAAGTATCGGCTTTTGATGTGCTTACGCGCGCCTTTGACTTCGACTTCGATGGCGATATCACCGTTACAAAGTGCAAGATCATTAAATACACGCCATTCGCGGGCCAGACTTTGCAAACCGTGATAAATATAGTATTTATCACGGAGTCGAGCAAGGTAAAGCGCTTTATCCTCGGCCGTAGCTGAAGAATGCACATAGTGCAAATCATCGCCAATGAGACCTTCAAGCGCATCGATTTGCTGCTTAAGCAGCGCATCACAGCGAGCCGCCTCTGCTGCCTCTAGCGCCTCAATAACTGCTTGGTTTGTACTCATGAAATCTCCCTTTAATAGGCACACCTTTTTGGCGCAAACTCAAAGCATAGCGAAAGCAAAACGCCGAGGGGCCTCGATGCTCATTAACTACGACGATTAAAGGGGGACAAGCTTCCATTTCATTTCAAGATGCCCTATCTTGAGCTTCATTCCCCCCTAACGGGGGCTTGCGGTCAACCCTTTGCCGAATCCTTTCTTCGATTCAAGCAGTCATTTGGTTATTGAGCCCAACCATGAAGCATCCGATCTTCTATTCTGATCTCAAGCAAACAAACGCCGTCACGGCCTTGGCAGCGAGGCCGAAGGCTCAGGTATATCAGACGGCCTTTGTAGTGTTGTTGGCCTTACTCATGGTCTTGTGTTGGCACGCAACTTCTGCGCAAGCGCAAAGCCGAGACATCACCAAGCAAATCATGCAATCGGTTGTTGCACTTCAAGTGAGTGCCGACCCCGGGTCGCCAAGCAGCCGAAGTTTAGGCCCACAACGCATAGGCACAGGTGTGGTGATTGGCGAGAACCTCATCTTGACCGTGGGCTATTTACTCATTGAGGCTGAAGACATCGATGTGCTCGACCATCAACAACGACGCC
>VGHV01000380.1 GCA_016868095.1 Betaproteobacteria bacterium | reverse complement strand
GCTGGCAAAAAGCTTTGCAACCTGAAATGCGCGGCCTATACCCTTTTTTACGATTTCAGACTCAGAACATCCAACAATATTTTCGCCGTCAAGCCAAACTTCGCCTTCGTCGGGCCGAATCGCACCTGTAATCAAATTAAAGAACGTTGTCTTTCCTGCACCATTAGGGCCGATGACAGCCGTAAGAGATTCGGCCGGAAAATCAATTGAGACCTGATCGGTTGCGACCACGCCACCGAAAGATTTACGAAGTCGTTCAACCCGAAGCATCGACTTAGCCATCAGTTTGCCGCATACCCGCCGTAGGTCTGGCGCGAGGTGCCCACAAGCCAGCCTGCGTCAACCGCTAGTGCAACCCCAGTAATCGCAGAAGCCTCATCAGAAAGAAGAAATGCCACCGCCTTTGCGACCTCGGACGCCTGGACAAGTCGTCCCATGGCGGCCTGCGAACAAAGTGCAGCCGGATCTCTATCCTTCCGATCGATCGCCGTCTGAAGTGCCTCAGTCAGCGTATAACCCGGCGATACAGCATTAACCCGTATGCCCTGTCTGCCCCATTCAGCGGCCAGGCATTGCGTGATCGACACCACGGCAGCTTTAGCAGGCGCGTAGGCGTGTAAAGGTACAGCGCGCTCAGCGGTAATCGATGCAATATTGACGATCGCACCACGCTTTCTGGCTAACATCCCTTGTGAAAAGGCAACACAAGCGAGATAAGTGCCACGCTGATCAATCGCAATCACCCGATCCCAAAGCTCAATCGGTAAGGCTTCTGGCGAAAGCCTTGGCTGCAAAATGCCGGCGCTGTTTACCAGGGCTCCGACCGGACCATGTTTTGCTTCGATGAGCGCTGCTGTTGCCATTAAGGCTTGATCGTCTGCAACATCACAGGCGAAGGCTTTCACCTGTGGGAAGCGCGCCTCGTGATGCTCCCACCGACCCGGCAAATCGATCACGTGAACGTTTGCACCGCGTTGAAGCAAGAGCTCTACGCAAGCCAAACCAATGCCGCTCGCACCACCGGTGACTACAACCGATTCACCGGCGTTCATGAAGAACTCGCAGATCGTCGCTGCCATTGTTGGAGGACAAAATCAAGTACTCCTTTGCGAAAGCCAAGCGCAAACAATAAAACCACCACGCCAAGCGCCAATCCGTGATACTCGGTCGTTCGAGTAATCACATCATTAAACATAAGCAGCAAACCGGCTCCAAGTAAGGGCCCGAGGAAGACGTGAATGCCGCCCATCATGATCATGAAAACGGCTTCGCCTGACATCGACCAGTAGGCAAAATCGGGAAATGCGCCCGATACAAATAAGGCCATCACCACACCACCGAGTGAGGCAAACACACCGGCAAGCATGAACGCATAAAGCTTCACACGCCACACATTGATACCGAGGAATCGCGCACGCTCAGGATTGTCACGCACCATTCTGAGCGTGAAACCGTAGGGAGATTGCAAGACATAGCGCATTAGCAGGAGGCAAAGCACGGCGAGCGTCGCTGCGAAGGCATACAAATGTTGGGGATCTGCCAAATTCAAACCCAAGATCGGTGGCCTTGGAATGCCGCCCATCAAACCTTGATCACCACCTGTTAATGAAGTCCAGGTAATGATGATGCTATGTAACAACATTTGAAAGGCAAGACTCAAAAACGAGAAGTAGATCTCCTTTAGCCGCACACAAATTGCGCCCACAACAAAGGCAAGCAAAGCACTAAACACGATCGCCACGAGCATGGCTGCGGGGATCGACCATGACAATTTTTGTAAGGCCAAAGCAAAAGCGTAAGCACCGCCACCAAAAAACATGGCGTGACCGAACGACACCATGCCCCCATAGCCGACAAGCAAATTTAAGGAGGTTGCAAAAATGCCGAAGGCTGCGAGGCGAATGACAAAATCAATCACGATCGGCGATTTCACAAGAACCGGCAAGAGACCGATAAGCAGCAGTGCAATCAGAGCCCAGAGAAGATCACGGCGCATACCATGAGGCTTCATCAACGAGGCTCCTTGCCAAGCAGGCCACTCGGCTTAAGAATCAGTACAAGCCCCATGCCTAAGAACATAATGCCTTCGACAAACAGCGGAAATCCTATAGACCCAAAAGAACGCAACATGCCAATCAGCAAGGCACCGAGTAAGGCCCCACTCACCGATCCCATGCCGCCAATCACAGTTACGATGAATGATTCAATCAAGATTGAAAACCCCATACCCGGTGACATCGAACGAACTGGTGCAGCAAGCCCCCCGGCGAGTCCTGCGAGCAAGCCGCCAAGCGCGAATACAGCGGCGTAGACGAGGCTTGTATTGATACCAAGCAGCGAGGTCATCGTAGGGTTGTGCGCAGCAGCGCGAACGACTTTACCCAATCGGGTTTTTGTGAGAACAAACCATAACAATGCGGCAATCAATGCTGCAGCCAACATCAGGTATAAATAAAATACTGGAATGATGCCCCCACCAATCATTAACGGTGGCCGTTGAAAAGCCTCAGGCATGCCAAGAGATTGGAATTCCGCGCCCCAGATGATTTTGACCGCGTCATCAAGAATCAGAATGAATGCATAGCAAACCAGTAACTGCATCAACACATCGGTACCGTAGACCTTGCGCATGAAAAAGCGCTCAAATACGACCGCAAAAAAAGCAACCCCTAAGCCCGCTGCAAGGGTTGCAATCAAGTAGCTCTCTGTTGTGCGATACGCGGTAAGTGCGACATAGGCGCCCAACATATAAAAAGAGCCATGGGCAAAATTAATAACCTTTAAAACACCGAAGATAAGTGTGAGACCGGCAGCAACCAGGAAAAGCAAGGCCCCAACAATCAAGCCAGTGCTTGCCTGTGTGACGACACAGGAAGCAGAGGCAAGACATTCAAAAAGCGCATTGATATCCATCGCTTGTGCCGATCAATAAGGCTTAACGCTGTACTGAGCTTAAGCCCAACCCTTTGATTTTTTCCACGCAGCTTCAAGTTCTAGAATTTGCTTCCAACTGCCAGCAACTGGATTTGCCATATAAGGCTCTTTGGTTGCCAAGGCACCCCAGCCAACCGCGTA
>VGHV01000379.1 GCA_016868095.1 Betaproteobacteria bacterium | reverse complement strand
GCCGCGCTTTGAGCTGCCTGGGTTGTGGTTTAACCAGCAAGAGGCGCTGGCCTTGATCACCATGCACTCGATGCTGTTACAGCTTGACCAAACAGGCTTTATCGGCCCGCATCTTGATCCTCTGGTTGAACGCGTTGAAAGCACACTGGGCGGCCACCAAACCCCTGGCGAAGAAATTCGAAATAGACTGCGCTTGGTGTCACACTTTAGCCGAAGCAAACAATTGGCTGCTTTTCAACAAATTGGTAAGGCCTTGCTCGAACGCAAACAATTGCGAATCCGCTATGAATCACGTAGCACTCAGGAGCGCAGCGAACGTCATATTTCTCCCCAACGCTTGGTTCATTATCGAGAGAATTGGTATCTCGATGCTTGGTGCCATCTTCGCCAAGCTTTAAGAAGCTTTTCACTTGACCTAATTTCTGAATGCAAGCCATTGCAAGAAGCCTGTCGTGAATTATCCGTACAAGAACTTGATCGATACGCTACAGCAGGCTATGGGATTTTTTCAGGCAGGATAAAAGGTGTCGCTCGTTTGCGGTTCACCCCCGAACGAGCCCGGTGGGTTGCGAGTGAGCAGTGGCACCCCGAGCAAAAGCAAAGCGTCGACAAAAAGGGTTACCTCAAGCTTGAGATTCCCTACAGCGACGATCGCGAACTCATTATGGATATTTTACGCCATGGCACGCAGGTCGAGGTCCTCGGTCCTGCTGATCTCCGTCGCAAAGTTATGGCCAGCCTTAAACAAGCGCTCGGCATTTACGATCCCTCAGCCCATGATCTTCTGAGGCAGCCAAAGAGCAAGCTGGGGAAAGGCAAGCAAGAGTCCCATTAAGACCAACATCGCCATAACAAATGGCAATGAACCTCGGATCACATCTTGGATCTTTCCCGACTGACGCATTCCTTGCACCACATAAAGATTTAGTCCAACGGGTGGCGTGATCAGTGCTGCTTCGATAACCACCGTCAACATAATCCCCCACCATACCGGATCCCAACCTAACTTGAAGACAATCGGCGCGATGAAGGGCGTCGTCAGCACCATCATCGAAATTGTCTCCATAAAGCACCCCAAAACAAGGTAAAGGGCAAGAATGAGCAAAAGGCTGCCGTATTTGCCGAGCCCGAGATCCTCGATCCATGTTGATAAACCATCGGTCAATCCAATAGCGGCAAGGACGAAATTAAGAAACTGGGCTGCGATAATGATTAGCATAATCATCGCGGTCGTGCGCATCGTCCCTTGCGCCACGGCCCGCAGCATGGTCAGCGTGACCGACTTTTCTTTGGCAGCCAGACCGAGCGATGCAATCACGCCGAGCGATGCGGCTTCGGTTGGCGTTGCAAAGCCGGCGTAAATGGAGCCAACAACCACCAGGAATATAAAGAGCGGACCAAGCAAATCGGGAAGCGCAGCAAGGCGCTCCATCCAAGTCCCTTTAATGGCCTCACCACCATAGGACGAACGGGCAAGGCAAACCAATAGCACAACGAGCATGAACAAACCCGCAAGCAGTAAGCCCGGGATGAATCCCGCCAGATAAAGGCGCGGCACCGATGTGCTTGTCAAAAGACCATACAGAATGAAGTTGATCGAGGGCGGTATAAGAATCCCAAGCGTACCGCCAGCCGCGATCGTTCCAAGAAATAAGGGCTCGTTGTAGCGATAGCGTTGAATCTGTGGGATGGCAACGGTTCCAATGGTTGCCGCTGTTGCAACACTCGATCCAGACGTAGCCGCAAACAAGGCACATGCACCAATGTTTGCATGCATGAGACCGCCAGGTAACCAGGAAATCCACTGTGCGATCGCACGATAGACCCGCTCGGCTATGCTTGATCGAAGTAATACCTCGCCCATCATCACAAAGAGCGGAATTGCAATCAGAATATATTCGCTTGAGGCGTTCCAGACCACGTCGCCCATCGCCCTCTGAAGAGGCATCGATGAATAGAAAGCGTTTAAAGCCAAGCCCAAAACGCCCATGACAGCGGCTACAGGAACGCTTAAGGCGAGCAATGCCAGCAGTAATAAGAGCGTTGTACTTAACATATAGTTATCAATGTCACGGACCTATCAATGCCCCAATCCCAAATCCTTGATCTCCTGCCTGACCTCCTCGTCCTGACTCGGGATACCTGCAGTGGCTTGAAGCCGCGCATAGTCGCCAACGGCAATCGCCTTGATCGAACGCGATAAGGCCAAGAGCATGGCAATACAAAATAGACCGATACCAAACGCCCAGGGTATTTGAGCCCACGCAAGCGGAATCCTAAGCGGTGTGTTCGAACGGATATTATCGATCAGGCTGTTAGATGCCAGATCCCAGGCACGCTCAAACATCACCAATGAAAATACGAGCATGACCATGAGTGCAAACAAATCCAGCAAGCAACGCTCGCGATCGCCAAGTCGACTGTAAAGGACATCGATCCTTATATGGCCACGATGAACAAGGGCGTAAGGAAGCGACCAGGCGGTCGCAACGGCGAACAAATACGCAGAGATCTCATCAGAACCCGAAAAGACGATGCTCCAGCCGAAGACGGCAGCAAAGCCCTTTCGGAGCAACACCTCGATGGTCACAATGATTGCAGCCGCCAGCAGCATGCCGCCAGCCGCAATCACGAACCAAGCAGCAAGCCTTTGGGTTTGCTGCCAAAGACGCTCTATCACTTAGCAACAGCGGTTAAGTTATATTTTTTCCCAACCAAATCATTCCATTTTGTAGCACAAGCATCGCCGCAGCGCTTGGCCCAGCGAGCAAGAACCACTTCGTTGAGTACCTTTTCCCTGGCGGCAAGATCGCTGGCGGCTGGCTTGACAAGCTTCACTTTCCCAGGGTTACCTGGGCTGCATGCACCCTGCCCTGTTGCGCAATTAACGCCTTCCTCAGTTTCTGCCTCGATCATCTGCCAAGCCTTGTTTTCATGCGACTGCATCTGCTTTTGCAAAAAGGCCTGGGTATCTTTCGAAAGCTTATTCCATGTGTTTAAGTTAACAACCCAAATGCCAATCGTGTAGCCGACGGGCAATCTGAACATGGTGTTTGTAACCTCGGGCCACTTAGCCT
>VGHV01000378.1 GCA_016868095.1 Betaproteobacteria bacterium | reverse complement strand
CGCGCCTCGAAACACAATACGCCCATCATCCATCACAGCGACATGATCACCAAGCGCACAAGCCATATGGAAGTTTTGTTCGACCAGCAACAAACTCGTGTGCTGTGCCTTCAGTGCCAATAAGGCTTTGATCAGATTGTTGACCATAGCCGGTGCTAATCCCTTGCTCGGTTCATCGATAATGATAAGTTCTCGCGGCTCGATGATCGCGCGAGCTATCGCAAGCATTTGCTTCTGACCGCCACTTAGTTTGCCTGCCGGGAACAACCAAAATTTACGTAAGGCAGGAAAGAGCGAAAAAATCCAGGACAGCCTTTCCTGATCTAAATCTCGCACCTGGCTGGCCCGTCGCGCAGCGAGCAACATATTTTCCTCAACGCTTAGATCGCTAAAAATACCCATCGACTCAGGCACATACGCAATACCAAGCCTTGCGATTTCTGCGGTCGGCATCGCTTCAATTGCTGTATCACGAAAAAATATATGGCCCTTTGATGCAGGACATAGTCCCATCATGCTTCGAAGTGTTGTTGTCTTACCTGCCCCGTTTCGCCCGAGCAAGACGGTCACTTCCCCTTCCGGAATCTCGAAGTCCACACCGTGCAAAATATGATAAGCATCAATATGGGTGTGCACATCACTTAAGCGCAGCATGGGCCTATTCAAGTGGGGCTCCCGGGCTCTGCCCTCGATTGGCTAGGTAGCGCTCCTGGACTCTGCCCAAGATAGGCTTGCTGAACAATCGTTGAGGCCATGACATCGGTGGGTGCACCATCGGCAACAAGGCTACCCTGGTGTAAAACGACAATACGATCAGCAAGTTGATGGACAACATCCATTTTGTGTTCAACAAGTAGAATGATCCTGTCTGATTGTCGCTTTAATCGCTGTATCAATGCCAGAATAATCGGCACGTCATCCACACTCATCCCAGCCGTTGGCTCATCGAACATATAGACCTTCGGCTTAAGTGCCATCAGGAGAGCAACTTCGAGCTTACGTTGATCCCCATGTGAAAGGCTTGCAGCCGGCAAGTCAGCCTTTGCGCTAAGCTGCACCTCCGCTAACAGCGCTTCGGTTTCCTCAATCCAAGCTTTCTTATCGCTCCAAAGGCTTAGCAAATCAAGCCAGGCCAGCTTGGAACGATCCTGCGATTGGGCACGCACCTGTACGGCTAATCGAACATTCTCTATAACGCTCAATTGTGGGAAAAGTTGAGTGAGCTGAAAGGCGCGACCCAAACCCTTTCGTGCTCGCAACGGCGCACTCAATGCACTGAGGTCTTCGCCTGCAAGCAGCACCCTACCCTTTGATGCTTTCAGCTGCCCGCTGATGAGATTAAAGTAAGTCGTCTTGCCAGCACCATTGGGACCAACTATTGCGGTAAGCGTCCCCGCGCTGAAGCGGCAGGACACCTGATCAACAGCCAGGTGTCCCCCGAACTGTACCGATAATTGCTCCGTCTCGAGCATGGGCCCGAGCCTAATGGGACTTAACGCTTATTACGAATCGGGATTTGCATCTCGGATGCAGGAATCACCCTTACCAATTCTGGCACACCCCAGGCGAAAGCTGGATCGTTCTTAATTCGGAAATGATACATATCCTGCATTGCCTGGTGATCTTCCTTGCGAAAGCTCATTTTACCCTTGGGTGTGTCAAAGCTCATCCCCTCCATACTTGCAATCAGCTTGTTGGTATTGGTATCACCTGAGGTCTTTTTAAGTGCCTCAACCACAGCAATCGCAGCACTCATGCCACCAGCTGTGAAAAAGTCGGGTGGATTTTTAAAGCGGCTGTAATGATTTGCCACCAGCCATTCATTGACAGGATTTTTCGGAATACCAAAGTAGTAATAAAGCGCCCCTTCCATCCCTGGAAAGTTTTTATAAGCCACCATCGCAGGGAGAATATTTCCCCCGGTCGCCAGCTTTATCCCGAAACGCTTGTCAAGGTCAAGGTCGGCGATTTTGGGGAACGGCGTTGGACTACCGCTCCAACTCACCGAAAGATACTTCTGCCCAGGCTGATCTTTCAGCTTATCGATGATGCGCTGCAAACCCGCCGTAAAGTCGGTTGTGCCAACAGGCAGATATTCTTCGTGCACGACTTTGGCTTTTTTGGTGAACTCTTTGGCAGCTTTAACACCATCGCGGCCAAAGGCATTGTCATTAGCTAAGATCGCAATCACATTGCCTGGCTGATCAAGAGCCGCAGCATTTGCCGCGGCATCTTGGCTACTATTTCGACCGGTACGGAAAATATATTTATTCCACTTATCGCCGGTAATACTGTCGGCTACCGCAGGTTCGACAAGAAGAATCTTCTTGTATTCCTCTGCAACCGGCAGCATGGCAAGAGCCACTGGTGAGGCTGTTGGGCTAACAGCAAGATCAACTTTGTCATCCGCATAAGCTGCCGCTAAGGCGGCTTTGCCGACATCGGGTTTACCTTGATCGTCTTTTTCAATCACTTCGATTTTTCGGCCGGCCACCATCATGGTACCGCCGGTCGCATACTCAAGACCCATGTTAAAACCAACAATGCTCTGCTTTGCATAAGCCTCAAGCGGGCCGGTTTTGCTTGCGATCAGTGCGATCTTGACCGGGGGCTTGTTCTGTGCAGCTGAAGGTAATGCGTAAATTCCTAGCGCGGTGGCCATGATGGCCAAAGTGTAACGACGTTGTAACATTTGAACGCCTCCCAAAGCGTAACGAATAAAATAAAGCAAATTCATGCTACAGAGAATATAGCAAAACCGGACTCGGTTCACCCCAGAGCATAACCTCAGCTTGAGTGCCCTGATGATGCGAGCCTGCCCACTCATCGTAAACATAGCCAAGTCCAACGCATGAGCCATGCTCAATACCCCATCCAGCAGAAAGTGAGTCTGCCTTGTTCAAGTAGAAGAATATCTTTGAAGCCTAGGCAGGCCAGTTGATAAGCCGTTGAGCAGCCCACAATGCCACCACCAACAATGACGATACGCGCATGTTGCGGTATATTTTTCATGAGCTCTTGCCCCACTAAGCTAACCTTAAAGCGCTCACACCCAGAAGAATCATCAAGGTCGCAAGCAC
>VGHV01000377.1 GCA_016868095.1 Betaproteobacteria bacterium | reverse complement strand
ACGAGCAGGTCTGCCCTGTCTGCATCTAAACGATCAACCCGATACCAGTTCGGAAAGGGCTTTCTGAACATTTCAAGATGCAGATCGGAGGCGATCTGAATACGAATCGTTCGATGCATCGCGTTAAACCTTCAAAAACTAAGCAGCGAAATCCATGCGCAAGCGCTCTCTTAACTGAGCGATACTTTGCATGTAATCCCTAAAGTGCGCGCGTTGATTGCTATGGAGCAATAGCAGATCGATGTGATTCGGAGCGGGGATTTCCCGGCCTGATCCTCGATTGCTTGGAGCGGACCTCTCCTGGCCTGATCGTTCGGCAAGCATAGCCATCTGCTTTTCCAATCGCCAATGCGTTAAGGCCTCAAAAGCTTCGATCAGGGCTGAAGCTTCGTCTTTGCTCAAGATATTGTTATGTTCTAACCATTGCAAACGTTCAACAGTTCCATGAGGCATCCATTGACCAGGACTCAGCTTACTCAGTACCAGAAATCTCACCGCATCGACAATCAGCGCGGTGCCATGAAGCTTTATATCGCGCTGACATAAGCGCTTGGTACGAGCACCACCGATCATGCGATAAAGGCCAAGCTGCCATTCTGCAGGCACTGCTTGCACGCCACGCTCAAGCAAGTCAGTGAGCATAGTTCGAAAAAAGGACTGTCGTGCGGCGCTTTGAAGCGGATCAGCGCTGCGCTGGGCAAAAATCGTCGACATGCCTTTTTCAAGCGATTCAACAAGCAAGCGGTCGCCAGCAATCCATCTAAAATCGAGTGCGATCTGCGCTTTGAGAATCGCTCTTGGATTTGGACTTTTCAACCAAGCTTGCGCCTGATCGAGCCAGCGCTCAAGGCTCATACACCAATCCTCATGCATGGCCATTACACCCCCCTGGCATAGGGGAAAGCCCATCCGATCAAACAAGTGGTTGACTTTCATAGCGATATCCAAAAAGCGTGGAACCAGGGACTCATCGCCAACAACCAATGCATTGTCTTGATCGGTAACAATCGTTTGTTCGGCACGCGCCTCAGAACCGAGCGCTAGCCAGGCCCAGGGCTGATCAGCAAGGTCGTGCTGATCTTCGCCGCGGAAAATGAGTTCGATCGCTCGTCGGGTGAGTGCATCGTTAAGCAATGACATCATCTTCGCAATATGGAGAGCGCCGAGCCCTTCGCGGTGCAACTGCCTTGCAATGTCGCCGGCCTGCTTTGCAACAAGAATCAATGCTGCTTCGTCTTGGACTCTATCGATTGACACCATCAGACGATCGGGTCGATTTCGATGCTGCCGCATCAGATCATGCTCACTTACGAGGCCGATAATCGATCTGCCCGAGGTAATTGGCAGATGCCGAAGTCGCCAGCGCATCATGGCCTGCATCGCATCAAGCACTGAACTCTCAAGGGGCAAGCTGTGTATGGGATGACTCATCACTTTGTCGACGGTGCAATCGAGTTCGAGTCGAGGCAAAATGATCCGCTCAATAAGGTCGGTTCGGGTAAGAATACCGGTGCTTCCATCATCACAATCAACCAAAATCGAGCCGACCGACTGCTTTTGCATTTTCGCTAGTGCCATGCCTAGCGGTTCATGCTGCGAACAACGCAGCAATTGCGATTGCATCACATCAGAAACCGGTCGCAGCAAAGCACTGTCACCAAGCTTTGCATGTAAGGAGGATTCAGTCACTGCCATCGTTGTTTAGCGCCATCGTTATCATTGTAGGCTCAGCTCAGTCCAGCATGGTCTCGTTCTGTCCAACTTGGCCCCGCGCGCTCCTTGAGCTTTTGTTGCAAGCTTTGATGTCTATGATTTGAAGCCCATGAAGTGAGAATTGATTGATACAACTAATTAACATGCAGCTTGCCTTTGGCGATTTACCGTTGCTTGACGGCGCTTCGCTTTCGGTTCAACGCGGCGATAAGCTCGGGCTTATCGGAAGAAATGGCAGCGGCAAGTCCTCTTTACTCAAGCTTATTGCCGGCTCGATCCATGCCGATGATGGACTCATTCAGCGCGAAGACGGCCTTTACTGTGTTGCAGTTGAGCAAGAGCCCGATTTGATCGAGCGGGAGAGTCTTTATCTGAGCCTTTTGGCCAGAGCCGACTTAAGCGCCTCGCCCGAAGAGCCCGCCGCTTGGCAAGCGCTAGCCGATATTCGAGCCTGGCTCGATCGTTTTGGGCTTGACCCAGACCGGCCCTTGCAGGGCTTATCCGGCGGTGAACGAAAGCGGGCAGCGCTCGCCCTGGCATTCGCTTTAAAGCCTGATTTGCTATTACTCGACGAGCCGACCAATCATCTCGACTTGGCAGCAATTCGCCTGTTGGAAGAGTCCATGGAGCGGGTGAGTACAAGCATTGTCATCACGCATGATCGTCACTTTCTGGACCGCGTGGTCAATCGCATCGTCGAACTCGAACGCGGCATCCTGCGTAACTATCCGGGTCGCTTTGCGGATTATCAACGCTTGCGTGCCGATCAATGGGCAGCTGAAGATCAGGCACAAAGACGCTTCGATCGCTTCTGGGCCGAAGAGGAAACTTGGATTCGTCAAGGCGTTGAAGCAAGACGCAAGCGCAACCAAGGCAGGGTGAGACGACTTGAAGCGCTGCGTGAAGCTCGCGAGGCGCGCCGGCAACGCGTGGGACAGGTCAAGATGAGATTAGACAGTGGTGAGCGTTCTGGTAAGCAAGTTCTAGAATGTACATCACTAGGTTACCGGACGCCCAACGGACGCGTGCTTGTGAAATCACTCGATTGGGTCTTGATGCGCGGCGATCGCGTCGCCCTCATAGGTCCCAATGGAATCGGTAAGTCAACGCTGATCCGTCTGGCACTCGGTCAACTCAAGCCCACTGAAGGTCAGGTAAAGCAAGGCACTCAATGGCAGCTTGCCTATTTTGACCAAATGCGTGAGCAACTTGATGAAGAGCGCAGCGTTGCGCAAACGATTAGCCCTGGTTCGGACTGGATTGAAATTGCTGGTAAGCGCATGCATGTCATGAGCTATTTAGGAGATTTTTTGTTCTCACCACGCCGCGCCCAGTCACCGGTCAAAACCCTATCGGGCGGCGAGAGGAATCGACTCTTGCTCGCAAGGCTAT
>VGHV01000376.1 GCA_016868095.1 Betaproteobacteria bacterium | reverse complement strand
CCGGATACCCAGGTCCTTATAGAGGAAAAAGGGCCGCAGCCCGTCGGACTCAAAGGCCCGATCGCCTGCGTGCACCACGCTGAATTGCATCCGCTTCTCAGTCATTTGGAGCCTCTCCTTGATCGTGGGCAGCTTCGTTTTGATCGTGGGCGGCCACTTTTTGATCATGGGCCGCCTCGTGCTGACCCTGCACCTTAGTGGTTGTCACGGGGAATGCCTTTGGTAATCGAGATGCGTTGATACTTCACTGCAAAATCAAGGCAGGCTCCCGAGGAGAGCTGTCCGACTTTGGCGCGTTGCAACTCCTGCCAAGGTGTTTGGTGCTCAAGCTCGGGCGGCTTCCAGGCCGCACGACGCGCTGCGAGTTCGTCATCGCTGATCAGCATATCGGCGCGTCGCTTGGCAAGGTCAATGCGCACCCGATCACCGGTCTTTAGCAAAGCCAGCCCACCACCCACTGCGGCCTCAGGCGAGGCGTTGAGAATCGAAGGCGAACCAGAGGTGCCCGACTGGCGGCCATCACCAACACATGGCAGCAAGGTAATGCCTTGTTTCACAAGTTCATCGGGCGGCAACATATTCACCACCTCAGCAGCGCCCGGATAGCCCACTGGCCCTGTGCCTCGAATAAACAAGATGCAGTCGGCATCCATGGCAAGCGAGGGATCGTTAATGCGTTCGTGGTAATCCTCGGGCCCTTCAAAAACAATCGCACGCCCCTCAAAAGCGTCGGGATCGTTTGGGTTTTGCAAATAGCGTTCTCGAAACGCAGCCGAAATCACCGAGGTCTTCATGACGGCAGCGTCAAACAAATTGCCGCTTAACACCGCAAAGCCCGACTGATGGAGCATTGGAGAGGCATAAGTCTTGATCACCCGCTCATCTTTAATCTTCGCCGGCGCGAGATCTTGCGCCATGGTTTTCCCGCTCACCGTGCGGACATCGCCGTGAAGCTTACCGGCAGCAAGCAATTGGGCAAGGACCGCTTGGACACCGCCCGCACGATGAAATTCCTCCCCGAGGTATTCGCCTGCAGGCATGAGATTGACCAATAAGGGGATTTCGTATCCGATGCTGTCCCAATCCTCAATCGGTAAGTCCACGCCCATATGCCTTGCGATCGCATTAACATGGGGCGGGCAATTCGTGGATGCGCCGAGCGCAGAGGCGGCAACAATCGCATTTTCAAAAGCCGCACGCGTCATGATCTGCGAGGGACGCAAATCCTCATGCACCATGTCAACGATCCGTCGACCGGTTGCATACGCCATCTGGGCACGCTCACGATAAGGCGCAGGAATCGCGGCACAACCAGGCAAGGACATGCCAAGCGCCTCGGCCATCGCATTCATCGACAGCGCAGTGCCCATGGTGTTGCAATGGCCCGGTGAAGGGGCAGACGAAGCCACCATATCGAGAAACTCGTCATAGTCAATGCGTCCGGCCGCTAACTCTTGCCGGGCAAACCAGACAACCGTGCCCGATCCGGCAAGACCTCCACCGTAATAACCATTGAGCATGGGTCCGCCCGAGAGCACGATCGAAGGCAAATCGACGGTGGCAGCACCCATGAGCATGGCTGGGGTGGTCTTATCGCAACCGGTCGTGAGCACCACGCCATCAAGTGGGTAGCCGTATAAGACCTCCACCAGCCCCAGATAAGTCAAATTACGATCAAGCGCTGCGGTGGGGCGTTTGCCGGTCTCCTGAATCGGATGCACAGGAAATTCCATCGGAATCCCACCTGCATCGCGGATACCGTCGCGGACCCGCGATGCAAGCTCGACATGGTGGCGATTGCAAGGCGACAAATCCGATCCGGTCTGTGCAATGCCAATAATGGGTTTTCCGCTATTGCGCAATTCATCAAGCGTGAGCCCAAAATTCAAGTAACGTTCTAAATATAAGGCGGTCATCCCCGGGTTGTCAGGGTTGTCAAACCAGGCGCGTGACCTTAGCGCAAATGCTCTTTTCGACGATCCCATGCTGATCTCTCCTCCTTAAACAAAGCCCGGTTGTCACAGGCCTTCTTTTTGACTAAGCCTCGATTATGGGCTTAATTGGCTTGCAGCAGCATGCGCGCAAGGTCAGAATCGGCCATGCTTTCGATTGACTGGAACTTTCTTTTGCAGTCCATACCCGAACCCTGGATGCTTGGCGCGGCAGCTTTCATTGGGCTGATTGCTTCTTTGCCGCTTGCTCGACTCACCCGGCGCTTACCTCAGCGCTTATTCGACGACTGGGCGCAAGCCCAGGCTGAGGACCAAGCCCAGACTGACGGGCAAGCTCAGTCCGACGCGCAAGCCCAGACTGACGAGCAAGCTCAGCGAATGCCGCAAGAACCTGCAGCGTCAATATGCTTTGTACCGCTCAAGGGTTTAGCCTTTGTTGCTTTCACCACGGGACCGATTGCCGTGAGCCTGCTTGCGCTTATCCAACATGGGCTGGCACTCGAAACGGCAGCGCTATGCCTTTTGGGTTGGACGCTTTGGGTTCTCGCATGGATTGATGTGGAAACCAGACTCCTGCCCGATATGCTGACCTTGGGGCTGATGTGGGCAGGCCTACTGTTTAACTGTGCAGAGCTCTTCGCTGGGCTCGATCAGGCGGTCATCGGGGCGGCTGCGGGTTATTGCAGCTTGTGGCTCTTAAATGCGCTTTATAAGTCCTGGCGGGGCTACGATGGTATGGGCGCAGGTGACTTTAAGTTACTTGCTGCTATTGGTGCTTGGTTTGGCTACCCGGCATTGCCTGCGGTTGTTTTCATCGCCGCAAGCAGCGGCGTGATCGTCGGTCTGATCCTGGGGTTCACCGGTCGGCGCGAACAAGGCGAAGCGATCGCCTTTGGACCACACTTATGCCTTGGCGCTGCCTGCATAGCCTTTGCCGAACAAAGCTTGCGCCCCTTGCTATCGCCCTAAGGAGTTTTACACCATGCTCGATGCTAGAAAAATGCAGGCCCCACGCTGATGACGAACACGCTCGATGCTGATGCCGCCACCGCCAAACCCGATCCTGAACCCACACGGGTTAAACGCTGGATTGTTGGCCTCACCGGCGGTATTGGAAGTGGCAAATCGACCGTCGCAGCCTGTTTTCAGGAAAAGG
>VGHV01000375.1 GCA_016868095.1 Betaproteobacteria bacterium | reverse complement strand
GGTCAAAGTCAGTCAGAAAAAGTAAGACGCAACGCTTCTTGCCCGAGTGCTTAAAGCGCAGCGCAAGATCATGGCGTGGCGACAGGGAACAAAACCCTCTGCCGACCGTCAAAGGTATGCAATACTCCCGTGCCACCTCCATAACCACTGACCGCAACGCTGCCTTCTCGAGGACAATTTCGAGATGGATCGGTTGGTCCTGCATAAGATTCCTGTCGTAGAAGCGGAGGAGCGATTCAAGCTCCTGCGCGACAAACGCATCAGCAGACTGAAAGCCAATCGACCCAGTAACTGGTCGGGTGGGATCCTCAATTGCATCCATAGGAATCATCCCGCACAAGCGCATACGTACAAGCAAGTTGGTAAGTGCTTTGTACGAAGCCTGATCGTTTTTATACCGTTCGTTCTTCTTGTCATGCCTTTTTGGAGGATTGTTAAGCAGCAGGTAGTGAAGCCTTCTGTCGGTGCAGGGCAGGAAGCGCTCATTGTCCTTAACAATCTTCTGCACGGCTGTAGCAAAGTCCATAGTTGTGATGGCCGCTCGATGCCTGACATCTCCAATCTCGACATTTTCTTCGAGCGATATTGGCTGGCGATCACGCTCAATCCGCTTTAAAAAGAGCTGCGATCTTGCTACCTTGGGGTCGATCTCAACGAGTCTCTCAGCGGTTTTTTCATCAAACGATTTGTCGCGCTGCCGATTGAAAACAGCCAGAAGCTTCAGCCGGTCTTCCCTCGCCAGCGACTCAAACACAACCTCGTGGAAGCGGACCGGCACCGTTTCTAAGCGCAGGAGCTTTGCCGCGGCAAATCGCCGATGACCACTGAGTAGGAAGCCGTCCTCGGAGAGTACTAAAGGCTCGAGGATTCCTTTGGCCTTAATGCTCAGAAGTAAACCCGCGTCGTCTTGATTTTCTAAAGCAAACGACCCATAAATTAGATCGTTATCCTTAGCTACCTTGATCTGCGAGCTGGGAAAACTGGACAAATCCGATTTTTTTTGACTCATTTCAGCCCCCGCTGCTCAAGGGCCTGAAGGACATCCGCCACGTTCCAAAGGCTTGAACGACCAAGTTTGATGGGCTTGGGCAACACACCCGCCTTCACGAGTGCAAACCATGAGGTCCGACCAATGCGAACCAATCCAACCTTGGATGGCCGTGGCCGCCGTGGGCCACTACCGCGCCTGAGATTGGCTTCGGCTTCTTGTTGAGTTGTCGCTTCCTGCCCAATCAAGTCGGACAGGCGCGCATAGGTCGAGAGAACCGGTCGTGAATCCGGATTAACTACTGATTTCATACTTGCTCCAACGATGGAGCATGCGGCATGTGCAATAGCGAAGATCAAACCGCATGCGGTTGAAGCCTCGCGCAGCACTACTCTTGGCTTGTAGCAGCCGACAAGGGTGGGTCCACTTGTCTGCCCCCAGGTGTACCGGGATTACCCTGGTTTTTTTCGGCTCACCCCGCGAGCCTATCGAGGTACGACTTCTCGCTTCTACTGGATAGGCAGCTTAGGACCATACCCAGGAACTCGTAACGTTCTTGTTACTAACGCAATTCGAATGATAACAAAGAATTTTCGGCCGTCAAGCGCTGCTAAGGTGCATCGATGTTCGAGAGAAACCCATAGCGAAGGAACCCCAAGTGTTCATAAGCGCACGCCTACGTTCTAGGACGTCTGTGCGTAAATAAGCGGCTTCAGTTAGATCCCTGACTACGTGGGCCAGTGCAGCTTCGGCAAGCTCGCGAGGGAAATCGGTGGTCTCAGCTACCCACACACGAAAGGTTGATCGAAATCCGTGAACCGTGAGGTCGTGACGATCCATATCGTGTAACACACGTAGCGGGCCTGCAATCGATAGTGGCTTCGATTGTGACCATCCGGGAAATACGAAGTCACCTGACGTAGTTTTCTGGATCGATCTAAGAATTTCAAGCGCTGATGGCGATAAGGGCACTCGGTGGACTCGACGCGCCTTCATCCTTTCAGCCGGTACCTGCCAAATTGCTCCTTCAAGATCGAACTCTTGCCAGGTGGCATTTACCGCTTCGGAAACGCGACAAGCGGTCAAAATGACAAACGCAAGTGCCAGCGGAGCAACGCCAGGTCTTTGTCTCAATTGATCCATGAATGCGGGTAACTCCTTCCAAGGAAGCGCCGGGTGATGCTTAACCGGTGCGACTTTCGAGCGCTGGGGAAGTAAAGCATCGAGGTGCCCACGCCATCTTGCCGGGTTCTCGCCGCTTCGATAGCCACGTACTTTTGCCCAATCGAGGACTCTTTCGATTCGTCCTCTCAGCCGTGACGCAGTCTCTGTCTTAGTCTTCCACAATGGTTCGAGGACCTGCATGACAGCTTCGGTATCAACCTCATCGACCGCCTTTGCTCCAAAGATAGGGCCGCAATAAGTGGCTAAGGTGTTACGCCAAGCTGTTGGCGATTTTGGATTACTCCAGCCGTCCTCATGAGCCTTGATGAATCGGTCTGCACATTCGTCGAAGGTAAGTTGACGCTCAGCTTTAGAAGCAGCTTCACTTTCACGAATTCGCTTACCTTCAATGGGATCCAAACCACGTTCAAGCTCTGCTCTCGCATCTTGCTTTCGCCTTCTAGCCGCCTCTAATGAAACTACGTCGGCAGATCCAAAACCCATCCAGTGACGCTTACCGCCCAGCTGATATCGAAACACCCAAACCCTCGAACCGCCCTTGATTCGGAGGTAGAGGCCATCGCCATCGTGATAGAGCCCATCGGCTTTAAGCCGCGAGATGCCAAGTGCTGAGAGCCGTTTTACGGTTTTCATGGAGTTCGAATCCCATTACTGGATTCCGGTTGGGCAGTGCTGGTGAAGCAAACTTAGAGTCCACCAATGCATAGGACGATACTCAACTTGAAAAAACGATATACCACTTAGTCTACCACTATGCAGCGGATTTACTCAGCATCAACTGAACTTAGTCGAACTTTATTTAGATTAAGATACTGATTTATATTGATTAAATGGACTCTAGAGAACTTCCTCGAACATTATGTAGACGGACTCCGTCTCCGCCAAATATCCTTTATTTACAGGGATTTCAAGCGGTTTTACGGATAGACATACCATAAAACATACCTA
>VGHV01000374.1 GCA_016868095.1 Betaproteobacteria bacterium | reverse complement strand
TAGGGGTCCATTCGATCCGAATTTTTGACGAAGCGCTTCGCACAAGGCTCGTTGAACGCTGGGGGGAAAAGCCCTGGAAAGGTATTTATTCGCTCTTATCAGTGCTGGGCTTTGTGGTGTTGATCTATGGGTACGGTCAGGCGCGCATGCAGCCGATCCCACTTTATGAACTGCCCTTGGGGTTTCGCCATGCCTCGAGTTTGCTCGTCTGGTTTGCGATGATCTTGGTGATCGCAGCCTATGTCCCCGGCAATTGGTTTAAGAAGCGTTTACGCCACCCGATGGTCTTGGGCGTCAAGCTTTGGGCTTTTGCGCATCTCTTATCTAACGGCACGGCTGCTGATGTTTTGCTTTTTGGCGGCTTTTTGCTCTGGTCAGTTGCATCATTTCGAGCCGCAAGAAAGCGCGACAGAGAACACGAAGCCGGTTTGCACGAAGCCTCGCCAGCACTTGCAATCGAACGACCGCGCAGCAAAGCTTCAGCCACTGTGATCGCCGTAGTCTTGGGAAGCCTCATATGGGCCGGCTTTCTGCTTGACTGGCACGCGAGTCTTATCGGTGTGAGCCCAATGGCCATTCCGGTTCAAGTGACCAAGTAAAAGCCCCAATGAAGTTTCTTAGGCGCTGATTAGCTTGTCTTAGGCTCTGATTGGCTTGCCTCAGGCTCTGATAAACATAGTTTGCAAGACTTCATCGCCACATTGACGCGATCGGTGGCCGTGGGTCTTCGGGTCAAAGGTCGCCCCTGCGGGCAGCACATCGGCACAGAAAAAATAATCGCCTTGCATGAACTGACGCGTACTGCCGTCTTGCAAGATAATTTCCATGCAGCCTTTCAGAATCACAATCCACTGCGGTTGCTCAGTACAGTGAAAGGCGCTTTCATAGCCCACGGGACTTTCCCGAAACTGAAAGCCGCCGCTTGAAAAAAGATCGCTGAGCCGTACCGCGGGGCTGCCGCCCTCAAGGCTTTCGACACGTTCACGAAAAGCCGCCCGACCGTCATCAGTAGTCAAGAGCACGACATGTTTCATCATGAGCACCACACCGGCTTGCGCTTTTCAAGATTCGCACGCACCGACTCAACCTGATTAGGAGCGCCAAGCAATGCCGCCTGCTCGCGGGACTCAGCTAAGAGCAACTCGGCTTCGCTAGCTCCGTCATCGGCAAGCGCATAAAGCCGCTTGGCCGCCCTGATTGCATCGGGACTTCGCAGCGCAATCTCATGAGCCATTGCGAGTGCCTCGCTTCGTGGATCATCACAAAGCCTGGTTGCCAGCCCCAGTGCGTGGGCCTCTTGTCCGGAAAAAATCCTGCCGCTATACGTCAATTCCCGAATCTGATCGCTACGCATTAATCGCCGCATCAAAGCCACGCCGCCCATGTCGGGAACAAGTCCCCATTTAATTTCCATAATTGAAAGTTTGGTCTGGACTTCGACAAAACGCATATCGGCACCAAGCATCAGCTGAAAGCCGCCGCCAAGCGCAACCCCATGGACCGCTGCGATAACCGGCACCGGAATCTTTCGCCACACCAAAACCGCGTGCTGGGGCGCATTGGCATGGCCATACACACGTGGCATTAAACGAAGTTCGTGTGACTGCCCTTGTGCCGAGGCCATACCTTGAAAACGCCCCATATCGAGGCCTGCACAAAAGGCCTTGCCTTCTCCCGAAAGCACCACAGCCCTCAGATCCGGAACCTGGCATAAATGCTCACCGGCCTCAATCAAGGCATCAAACATCGCCTGATCGAGCGCGTTCATTTTTTCGCCACGAATCATCACCACATCGGCAACACCGTCTTCGATGCTGATCTTCACCCGATCGCCTGCACCCACTAAATGCCCTTTATCCATTTCACTGCGCATGATTTTTGCCCTCCCAAGCTTGCATCCCCTCCTATTGTGGCAAACAATGCCTCAAGATGAAGCCTTCTCGACCTACCAACCTCAAGCCTTCTTGTCAGATCAACGCCAGCGGAGACCCCTAATGAGCATCCAACGCATGATGGTGCCTGGAGAGCCCGAACCTTTTTCTCATTACTGTCATGTGGTGCGCGCAGACAACCATGTTTATGTGTCCGGCGCCGTGGGTATCGGGGTCGACGGACACATTCCAGCCGATACCTTCAATCAATTTGAACTTGCCTTACAAAGCCTTGATCGTTGCCTGCGTCATGCGGGCGCTTCGGCTGCAAACGTGGTCAAAGTCACCCTGTTTATGACCGATATCAGTGAGCGTGGCTTGATTAACCCCTTGCGTCAGGCTTATTTTGGCGAACACCGGCCGGCCTCGACACTGGTCGAAGTCAGGGCACTGGTCGATCCGCGCCTGCGCGTTGAAATTGAAGCGATTGCTTATGTCGCATGAGAAAAACGAATCAGCCTCAAAACCCGTAGCGCGTTTAATGAGCGAAGCGGATTTACGGCTTTACTACCCGGCAGCCTCGGAGCGCGCACTGCGCAAACAACTGGATTATCTCGATCCACATTGCAAGCGCTTTATTGAGTCCTCGCCCTTTTTAGTGCTGGCAAGCTTTGGCGCTGATGGCAGGGTTGACGCAAGCCCCCGAGGGGGTGAGGCAGGATTTGTTCGCTGCCAGCATGAGCGCAGACTTTTGATTCCCGATGCACCTGGTAACCAGCGCCTGGACAGCTTGAGCAATATTATTCAAAGTGGGCAGATCGGTCTCTTGTTTATGATCCCCGGCATGGACGAAACCTTGCGGGTCAATGGCAAGGCCTTCGTGAGCCTTGACCCCGAATCGCTTGCTGTCTTTGCACACTTAAAGCATCGCCCTCGAAGTGTGATCGATGTGGCGGTTCAAGAGGCTTACCTGCATTGTGCCAAAGCCTTTATGCGATCTCATTTATGGAATCCACAACACCATATCGATCGAACAAATTTTCCAACCATGGGCGAGATGCTTCGTGATCAAACCGGTATGACAACGGTGATTGAAACCCAAGAGGCTATGTTAAAACGCTATGCAAACGATATCTAATCAACAATCAAGTCAAGCCAAACCGCTTGCATGGATCACCGGTGGCGCCACAGGCATTGGTCTTGCTAGCGCCATTGCCTTAGGACAAGCAGGCTTTCGTGTGGTGGTGAGCGGAAGACGCCA
>VGHV01000373.1 GCA_016868095.1 Betaproteobacteria bacterium | reverse complement strand
AAGCGCGGTCAAGAACGCGGTCACCCTCGGTGGACATGGGAACAATGTCGACAATTGTCTCTGGGTAGTGGCTTTTCAATAGGCTTTGCACATGCTCGGCCTGCCAGAGGGCAAGCCTGCTTTTGCGGCTGGCTATACGAAGAAGTTTGAAGGTGCTTGTCATCGTTATAAAAAGAGCAAGATTGCCAAAGCTCAGGACACGAGATTTCGTACCACAGACCACTGCCTACGACTAACAGGAAGGCGATCGGGCAAGTCATGAAGGACTACCTGCCAATAAGGGTCGCTACCTTCGCCAGAACCGTCGGCACTGACCCGCTCAAAGCCGGCGATAGCCGCCTTCGACACCAAGGCGTTGCGATGAATGCGGACAAAGACATCCGAAAACTCTTCTTCGAGCGAGGTCAAGGATTCCTCAATCAAGAACTCTCGCTCCTTGCTGCGAATCGTGACGTACTTCATCTCGGCCTTGAGGTAAATAACCTGTTCGATGGGAACCAACTGAACCCTTCCACGCTCATGAACCGATAAATGCCTTCGCTTTGGCGAAAGCAATTTGGCGGCACTACCGGTCATTTCAATCCGCTCTTCCGCGCTGCGCTGACCGATACGCCGAAGCGTGTCGAGCAAGCGCGCCACGCGAACAGGCTTAAGCAAGTAGTCGATAGCGCGAACCTCAAAGGCTTCGATAGCAAACTCATCGAAAGCTGTCACGAAAACAACCATGGGCATGACGATGCGGCCATGCGCCGCCTGCGCGGACAAATGTCGAGCCAACTCGATACCGCTCATGCCTGGCATTTGCACGTCAAGAAAAACAACCTTGGGTTGTAGGCTCTCGATCATGCCGAGCGCTTCGGTACCCGAGCTTGCCTCGCCGACGACTTCAACCTTGAATTCTTTGGCGAGGTCACCGAGCAATTCGCGAAGGCGCGCCCGAGCCGGGGACTCATCGTCGACGATCAATACGCTGGTATGTTCAGACATGCGCAGACTTTTTTTCCTCACGGCAGGGAAATTCGAGGGTGAGTCGAAAGTATTCCCTGCTTCGTTCAATATGCATCGATGCCTCGATATCGTACAGCAAGGCCAGCCTTTGCCGCACATTTGACAAAGCCATCTGTCGCCCTGCTCGCAAAGGCCCCTCACTTGTCATCGGGTTCTCAATCAACACCTGGACACGGTCAGAGCGCCGAAACACTCTAAGCAGCACTTTGCCACCTTCTTGCGCAGGTTCGATCCCATGGTGGACCGCATTTTCAAGTAGCGGTTGCAAAAGTAAGGGCGGAACAAGTGCCGCAAGCGCGGATTCATCCAAATCAAAGTCGACCTGTAGCCTTTCGCCGAGGCGTTCCGACTCGACGGCCAAGTAATCACGACAAAACCGCACCTCATCGGCAAGCGGTACAAGTTCACGCTCGTCTCGCAACAACATGCGAAATAAATCGGCAAGCCCCTCTAGAACTGCCTCAGCGCGACGCGGCTCGCTCCTTAAGAGACCAAGCACAGCATTAAGCGCGTTGAAGAGAAAATGCGGGCGTATCTTCGATTGCAGCGCTTGAAGTCTTGCACGATCAAGCGCTGGTGACAAGGCCTGTTCGCGCCAGCGCAATACCAAGGCAATCATGGCTGCAACCCCAGCCCCACCAAGCCCGCGTCCAAGCAAGGCAAACCAATTGTCTTGCATATGGTGTTCCATCATCTTGAGCACCGAGACCGTCCACCAGGCGGCGAGAATCGACAACGACGCTGAGAAGCCGAGCAAGAACGCCCACTGCATCCACTCGGGCCACAAAAGGGCGCGACGACGTGTCAGACTCATCAGCGGCAAACCAATCAACATAGCGGGCAGCACCGCGAACTGTTGGGCGGTCCACTCGGCAACAAGTTCATCGACATGGTCTGAAGCGCTCCATGCGACACACAAAAGCATGGCTTGAATCAACAAAAAGACCCGTAAGGCAATGCCTGGATTGGCACAGTCAGGAAGTACGGGAATTGGCGCTTCTTCTTCGCTAGAGACGATTTCAAGGCGGGTCATCATGATGGTGTGCTGTCGGCTGTCATTGGTTGATGGTCCTGATAACGTGGCAGTGATCCTATAATCCCGCCACTATGAGCAATTCACTAGACCGAAAACAAGAGGCTTGGTCGGCTCGCTTTAACGAGCCTGTGAGCGAAATCGTTAAACGTTACACCGCTTCGGTGGCTTTTGACCAACGCCTGGCCGATGCCGATATCAAAGCCTCGCTCGCCCACGCTCAAATGTTGAGCGAACGAGGCATCATCACGAACGATGATTTCAACGCGATTGTCGAGGGCATGGCGCGAATCAGAGCCGAAATTGATCGTGGTGCGTTTGTCTGGTCGATCGATTTGGAAGATGTCCATCTAAATATCGAGCGAAGGCTTACACAGCTCGTCGGCGATGCCGGTAAGCGATTGCACACCGCCCGATCCCGAAACGATCAGGTCGCAACCGATATCCGGCTCTGGCTGCGCAGCGAGATCGATGAGCAGGTCCATTTGCTGAGGCAATTGCAAAAGGCCCTGCTTGATCAGGCAAGCCGACACGAGCAAACCGTGATGCCAGGATTTACCCATCTTCAAGTTGCCCAGCCCGTCAGTTTTGCTCATCACTTGCTTGCCTACGTCGAAATGTTTTCGCGCGATGAATCCCGACTTGGCGATTTACGCAGGCGCGTCAATCGTTTGCCGCTCGGGGCCGCTGCTCTAGCCGGGACTGGTTTTCCAATCGATCGTGAGCGGGTTGCCGCCTTACTTGATTTTGAGGGGCTTTGCGAAAACTCGCTCGATGCGGTGTCTGATAGAGACTTTGCGATCGAGTACTGCGCGGCGGCTTCACTGATCGCAGTACATCTTTCGCGACTATCGGAGGAACTGGTCTTGTGGATGTCACCCAACATCGCTTTCATCGACCTGCCTGACCGTTTTTGCACAGGCTCATCGATCATGCCTCAAAAGAAGAATCCGGACGTGCCTGAATTAGCACGGGGGAAGACCGGGCGTGTTGTTGGGCACTTGATGGGATTACTCATGCTTATGAAGGCCCAACCACTGGCCTACAACAAAGACAATCAAGAGGATAAAGAGCCGCTCTTTGACACGGTCGATACCATCAGTGATA
>VGHV01000372.1 GCA_016868095.1 Betaproteobacteria bacterium | reverse complement strand
ATTTGGGAGATTCACTATCCACTGCTCGATGACAGTGGCCATTTAACTGTCGCCACCACCAGGCCTGAAACCATGCTCGGCGATACGGCGATCATGGTTCACCCCGATGATCTTCGTTATCAGCATCTGATTGGCAAACAGGTCCGATTACCGCTGACTGACCGCGTACTCCCAATCATTGGAGATAGTTATGTCGATCCAAGCTTTGGAACTGGTGTAGTCAAGGTCACACCTGCTCACGACTTTAACGACTATGCTGTCGGCCAACGACACAAGCTGCCAACGATATGTATCCTCAAACTCGATGCAAGCATCAGCGATGATGCACCCGAGGCATATCGAGGACTGGATCGATTCGAGGCACGTAAGCGAATTGTTCAAGATCTTGAAAATATCGGCGCTCTCGGATCAGTAAAGCCACACCGGCTCATGATCCCGCGAGGTGATCGCAGCGGCGCTGTGATTGAGCCCATGCTAACCGATCAATGGTTTGTAGCGATGAGCAAGCCTGCGCCTCAGGGCAGTCTTTTCCCTGGGAAAAGTATTGCTCAAGTCTCGCTTGAAGTCGTTGAGCAAGGAAAGGTTCGCTTTGTCCCATCAAACTGGACAAATACCTATAACCATTGGCTTGAAAACATTCAGGACTGGACCATTTCAAGACAACTCTGGTGGGGCCACCAAATTCCGGCTTGGTACCGAGCCGACGAGCAAGGTGCCGCGCTGCACGATGCTAAGGTTTATGTTGCTCGCGACGAAGCCGATGCAAGAAGACAAGCCAATGCAGACGGATGGACTGGCGGCTTGGTTCGTGATCCCGATGTGCTCGATACCTGGTTCTCGTCAGCACTCGTACCGTTCTCGACACTAGCCGATGAAAGCGATCCCTGGCCACAACAGAGCAGCGAAACCTACGGATTAGGCCTAAAGTTAAATCCTGAGTTGGCGCAGTTCTTGCCCTCTCAAGTTTTGGTGACAGGTTTTGACATTATCTTTTTCTGGGTCGCACGCATGGTCATGATGAGCACCCACTTCACCGGAAAAGTGCCCTTTGAGACCGTTTATGTCCATGCCTTGGTACGCGATGCCGAGGGCCAGAAAATGTCGAAGTCTAAGGGCAACACGCTCGACCCCATCGATTTGATTGATGGTATTGAGCTTGAAGACCTCGTCGCTAAGCGGACTAGTGGCTTGATGAATCCCAAGCAAGCCGAAAGCATTGCCAAAAAGACTCGCAAAGAGTATCCGCAAGGAATCCCAGGCTTTGGCGCAGACGCCCTGCGATTCACTTTTGCCTCGCTTGCGACACCAGGACGAAACATCAATTTTGACCTGAATCGTTGTGAGGGTTATCGGAATTTTTGCAATAAATTATGGAACGCAACCCGTTTCGTATTGATGCAAGTGGGTCAAGAGAGCGTGTACGAACTTGGCTTTGCTCCGCATGATGCAAGCGCCTGCGTGCCAGGGGCATACATGCACTTTGGCAAGCCAGAACGATGGATGAGTTCGGTTCTTGAGCAAAGCATTGCCCAAATTGAACAGCATCTTTGCGAGTTTCGTTTTGATTTGGCAGCCAAGGAGTACTACGAGCTGGTGTGGCAGTCCTATTGCGACTGGTATTTGGAATTGGCGAAGGTTCAGCTGCAGCATGAGGATGCTGCCGTACGCCGAGGCACCCGACGAACTCTGCTCAGCGTCTTAGAAACCATACTGCGCCTCGGCCACCCCTTCATGCCTTTTATGACCGAGACCTTATGGCAAAGCATTGCACCCCTGGCGCAGCGTTATCACGCGCATCATCATGCAAAAGCCGTCGATACGCCCATGGATAGCGGCAGTGCGCCATCGACACCCGCTGCCAACGCCATGCCATGCAGCATCATGCAACAAGCCTTTCCTATGGCTAGACCCGAGCGTGTTGATCCAGAGGCCATAGCCTGGATGAGTCGATTCAAAGCCTTAGTCGATGCCTGCCGCCAGCTAAGAAGCGAAATGTCGCTCTCACCCGCGCAACGCGTACCGCTTTTAATCGAAGGGGCTCAGGCTGCCGCGATTCTTGACGATGCCGGGGCATTGCAATCGCTCGCTAGGCTCCAAGAAGTTCAGGTCGTCGAGCAACTGCCAAGCGACCGGCTTGCGCCTGTTCAATGGCTGGACGGCCTACGCTTAATGCTCGACGTCGAGATTGATCGGTCGGCGGAATTGCTTCGATTATCCAAAGAAATAGAACGTATCGATCTTGAGATTGCAAAGTGTAGAACCAAGCTTGCGAATCCTTCTTTTGCCGATCGCGCGCCGAAGGCCGTCGTCGAGCAAGAGCATGAGCGTATGCTTCGTTTTGAGAAGAGTCGCGCAGCACTTTCAGATCAATACGAACGTATCAACATCAAGTCTTAATGACAGACCAGAAAGCGGTCATACAGTGCCGTGAGCCCCGATAAAACGGCATTTTGTCGCCTGAGCCCTTGCGTTTCCTCGGACATGCGATCATGCTTTCGGCTGCGCATCGCACTAGAACAACGCGCCCCGAATTCACCACACTGGAGGTCACCGGATGGCAACCGCAAAACAACCCGCCGCAAAAAAGCCTGCGGCCAAAAAACCCGCTGCCAAGGCAGCCGCAAGCAAACCAGCTGCAAAGTCATCAGCGGCTAAGCCAGCTGCGTCAAAGGCTAGGGCTGCGAAGGCGACAGCGGCGAAAAAACCAGCGTCTAAAGACGCTGCCAAGCGCAGCCCCAATGCTGCTTTCATGAAGCCAATGACACCGAGCGCTGCACTTGCAGCGGTCATCGGTAGTAAGCCGATGCCTCGAACCGAAGTCACCAAGAAGTTATGGGAATACATTAAGGCTAAAAAGCTGCAAGACGCTACTAACAAGCGTCAAATCAATGCAGATGCCGCACTAAAAGAGGTTTTTGGCCAATCAAGTGTGAGTATGTTTGAGATGACCAAACTGGTGGGCAAGCACCTATCCTAAGCGAGCCACCTCAAACTAACAGGCCTTAAGCAAGCAAGTTGGGCTTAAGGCCTTGATCAAACCTACATCGTTAAAAAACCGCCATCGACCGGTAAAACAACGCCGGTTACAAAACGCGCTGCATCGGATGATAAAAATAAAATAGGGTCTGCAACCTCTTCAGGTTGGCCCCAGCGT
>VGHV01000371.1 GCA_016868095.1 Betaproteobacteria bacterium | reverse complement strand
AAGCCAAAGCCGCCGTTTTTACGAACAAGGGCATTGGCGGGACGAAAGCCTATATCGATTGCTGAGCATGCATGCCCATGCAAGACCAAACGATGCCGCGCTAAGTGATGCAAGCCATCGCCTGACATGGCAGGCGCTGATGGCCTGGGTTGACCGCTTGGCCGATCAACTGGCTGAACTCGATTTGCGTCGAGGTGATCGCGTCGCAGTTTGGCTGCCCTCGCGCGCCGAGTCGGTGGTGAGCTTACTCGCTTGCTCGCGCATGGGCTATGTTTGCTGTCCATCGTTTCATCAAAACTATACCGTTTCTGAAATCATCACTTTACTCGAACGCAGTGCAGCACGCGTATTAATCGCCCAAAAGGATTATGGTGCCGATGCCTCGATGCACGATTTAAGTCGATCGATCATTGAAGCCAACGCGCTCGAAAGAACCTGCCTGAGAAAGATTCTTTGGGTCGACGCTGTAGATCCGCATGAGCCAATTGATGGGCGCTTTTGCAATGCAATTAGTGTTTATAACAGTTCGAGGCCAGCCGATTTAGATCCTGATAAGGTGGTTTACCTGGCCTTTACCTCAGGGACAACGGGAACGCCCAAAGGCGTTATGCACTCGGACAATAGCCTGCTTGCAAATGGGCGAGCCATGGTGAAGGACTGGTCGCATGACCATCGCACGGTGCTGCTGAGCCTATCGCCGATGAGCCATCATATTGGGACGGTTGCGGTCGAGCAGCAATTAGTGGCAGGCATGGAACTGGTCCTCAATGACCCACGTACCAGGATGCACCCGCTTGACTGGATTATTGCCAGCCATGCGAGCTATGTGATGGGTGTGCCGACACATGCCATCGATGTACTTGCCGAGCTCAAGCAACGAAATCTTAACAAGCTCGGCAGCGTAAAACTTTTTTACATGGCTGGATCACCCATCGCACCCGAGCTTGCAGCCCAATTCCTCGCCATGGGCATTACGCCCCAGAATATTTACGGCATGACTGAAAATGGTTCGCATCAATACACGCTGCCAAGCGATGATGCACGCACGATTGTCGAAACCTGCGGACGTGCTGCACCAGGCTTTGAGTGCGTGATTGTTGATGCTGAGCAAAGCGATAGGCAACTGCCACCCAATCAGATCGGCGAGATTGCAAGCCGAGGCGCGCTCCTAATGCTTGGCTACTTTGATCACCAACGCGCCACCGAGCAATCCTTCAATCGAGAGGGATGGTTTTTATCAGGAGATCTTGGAGTTCTTGACGAGCGCGGATGCCTGCGCATTGTTGGGCGGAAAAAAGACTTGGTTATTCGAGGTGGCCACAATATTCACCCTGCGGGCGTTGAGCATTTAGCGCTTAAACATCCCCATATTGTGAAAGCAGCAGCCTTTGGTGTTGCCGATCAGCGCCTTGGCGAGAAACTCTGTCTTGCTGTGATTGCCCGCGGTCAGGCGAGCATCGACCCCAACGAGCTGCTAAGCAATCTTGCAAGTCATGGTTTATCCAAGTTCGATATGCCTGAATACTTCTTGCAATTAGATCATTTTCCATTAACAGCAAGCGGGAAGATCTTAAAGCGTGAGCTTGCTGAGCAGGTGAAGGCGGGAGCGCTCAAGCCAATCCCTGTGCGATTTAAGGCTGAAGCGCAGGCACGAAGCGCCCCCTAGATTCATCGATAGGAAAGTTAAAACCATGTTACCCACAATCTCACAAGAAGATGAGTTTGCCGTGCTGAGGCTAAATCGCCCCGAAACGCTAAACGCTCTATCATTTGCAATCATCGATCGCCTGTCAGAGCTCGTCGATCAGGTCAGGACCATGCCCGTGCGCGCCTTACTGATGATCGGTGCGGGTGATAAAGCCTTTTGTGCTGGTGCCGACATCAAGGAATTGATGGGCCGCGATCAAGCATCGCAAAAGCGCGGTGCACAACGCGGGCAGGCGATGATGCAAAAGATTGCCGAGCTACCCATCCCCTCGGTTGCCTTAGTGGGTGGCTATGCCTTTGGGGGAGGTCTCGAACTTGCGATGGCTTGTACCTTCAGAATCGCAAGTCCAAAAGCAAAAATGGGGCTACCTGAGATCAAGCTCGGCCTCATACCTGGCTATGGCGGCACTCAACGGCTTGCAAGGCTGATTGGCGAGGCTCGTGCACAAGAGATGATCTTAAGCGGTGCGACCATTGAGGCCGAGCGCGCAGAGCGTTGGGGCCTGGTCAACGCTATCGTTGAGGGCGACTTGCTAAGCGAAGGTAAAGCATTTGCGAGACGATTCACAATATATAGCCTTCCCGTGCTTTCTTATGCCAAAGAGGCGGTTCAACGTTCACTCGATAACCCGGTTGTCGAAGGACTGAGGATCGAGGCCGATCTGTCAACCCTAGCCTTCCAAACTGACGATGCCAGTGAAGGCATGGAGGCCTTCGCCCAAAAGCGTCAGGCCGTATTTAAAGACCGTTAGTAATCATTTATAAAATCCATGTCAACCACCAATCAAGAAGCACCCGTAGCACTTGTGACTGGGGCAAGCCGTGGTATAGGCGCTGCGATCCGCAGCCAATTACTGCAATCGGGATGGCGAGTGATTGGACTTAGCCGAACAGTGCCGCAAGACAAAACGATGCCGCAAGACAATCTTGCCGCTCCTAAAACGCAGTCGCACTGGCTTGCCTGCGACCTTAGCCAAGCTGAGCTATTGAGACATAGCGTTATTGAGGCTGCTAAGCATTGGGGCAGGCTTGATGCTTTAATTAACAATGCCGGGCTTCATCTCAGTGCTCGCTCCGAGAGCCTGGCGCTTGCAGACTACGATGCGGTTATGAACATCAACACCCGCGCTCTCGTCGTTGCCTGTCAGGCCGCCTTTGCGAGCCTTCGTATGAACGGTGGATGTATTATTAATATCGGTTCGTTTTTTGACAAGCTCGGCGTGAAAGGCAATCTTGCCTATTGCGCTTCTAAAGCGGCCGTAGGTGCAATCACCCGCTGCCTGGCTGTTGAGTGGGCGGCGCACAAGATTCGAGTCGTCAATATCGCACCCGGCTATATTCATACCGATCTAAACGCTGAAGTCTTAGAAGGCAAGCTTGGTCAGTATCTTTCCCAGCGTATTCCAACGGGAGGGCCCGGTAGTGCTGAGGAAGTAGCAAGCCTGGTTGGAGCGGTCTTGCAACAACCGGGCATGTTCCTGA
>VGHV01000370.1 GCA_016868095.1 Betaproteobacteria bacterium | reverse complement strand
ATACCAAGGTCCGACTCAGTCAAAGCAAGCACAGCGCGCCGAAATTGCTGCTCAACACGAGACGCCAGTTTTGTGACGGCCTTTTGCATCGACTGCATCTCTTCGTCGAAACTTTTTGCCGTATGTTCCATTGCGCATCTCCGTATTGTCGAGACTGAACCTTAGTGGTCGATTGTGTCATTTTAATGAAACAGGCACTGCACCGCCGTGAAACAGGCCATGACTCGCTGTGAAACAGGCATTGGTCCGCGGTGAAACAAGCATTGCTTCACCGTGAAACAGGCATTGCTTCGCCGATCAAAGCTCTGAACGCGATGGTCTTGCGGGAAGGTTCTGCGTTTTGTCATATCACTGTAATGACCCGTCGATAGATTCTTGCTTCCCTCTTCAGGAGAACCGTCAATGAATCTTTTCAAATCAATTTCGAAATCCATCCGCACCGTGGCGGCTGGAATTGGCTTCGTGGCAGCATCTGCTGCAATGATTTCAAGCACTGCTCAAGCCGCAGACATTACCGGCGCTGGCGCAACCTTCCCCTACCCGATTTTCGCAAAATGGGCCGAAGACTATAAAAAAGCGACCGGTGTTGGCCTTAACTATCAGTCAATCGGCTCATCGGGTGGCATTCGCCAGATTCGTGCCAAAACCGTGACCTTTGGCGCAACAGATGCTCCCCTTAAAGGTGAAGAGCTTGACAAGGATGGCATGGTTCAGTTTCCCGTCATTCTCGGAGGTGTTGTACCCGTTATTAATCTTGATAGTTTCAAACCTGGCGAGTTACGCGTCAATGGTGAAGTACTTGCTGAAATGTTTGCCGGTAGCATCAACAAATGGAACGATGCAAAACTTGCTGCACTCAACCCCGGAAAGAGCCTTCCCGATCAGAACATTACCGTCGTACACCGTGCTGATGGCTCTGGTACCACTTTTATCTTCACTGACTACCTCGCAGAGGTGAGCGGCATGTGGAAGGACAAAGTCGGCAAGGGCGCTGCAGTAAAGTGGCCAGCAACTTCATCGGTGGGTGGCAAAGGTAACGAAGGCGTGGCAGCCAATGTGAGCCGAGTCAAGGGTGCAATTGGCTATGTTGAATATGCTTATGCCAAAAGAAACAAGATCCCACATTTGGCACTGCTTAATCGCGATGGTAAGTATGTCGAACCCGATGATTTAACCTTTGCTGCCGCCGCTGCGGGTGCTGACTGGTTTGGCACACCTGGTATGGGTATCTCACTGGTTAACCAGCGCGGCGCCAACTCATGGCCAATTACAGGCGCTTCGTTTGCCCTAATGTACAAGCAGCCCGCCGACAAAGCCGCATCGGCAGAGGTCCTTAAGTTTTTTGACTGGTCATTCAAAAACGGCAAAAAACAAGCTGCTGATCTTGATTATGTTGCGCTTCCTGATGCACTGACCGAGCAAATCCGTTCGAAAGTTTGGTCACAAGTTGCCAACAAGTAACAGGTAGGTAATACAGGACCGATACGCTAATTGAATGGACGTCTTACCTAGCCACAAAATTAGTCAGATATCGATCAATTGAGTGATCCTTAGAAGGCGCATTTACATGCGCCTTCTTTTTCTGGGGCAAAGAAATCATGAGTTCACCGCATACAGCCGATCAGGCAGCAGACCTGGGCCAAGGGCCTGCTGCAAGCATGATTGCAATTGCCAGGCGTCAACAAAACCAGGACTTCTGGTTTCACAAGCTCACCATGCTGTTTTCACTGGTGGTGCTCTTTTCACTCATTGGCATCATTGTTTCATTGATTCTTCAATCACTGCCAACGTTCCAAAAATTTGGTCTGCCTTTTATCTGGCGTATCGAATGGGACATTATCAACGAAGAATTTGGCGCACTCATTTCCATTTTTGGAACACTGGCGAGCGCAACGATCGCGCTTTTGATCGCCGTACCACTTTCCTTCGGTGTTGCCCTTTTTCTTACCGAGAATTGCCCGGTTTGGTTGCGTCGGCCCCTCGGTACCGCAGTTGAATTACTTGCCGCAGTTCCCTCGATTATTTACGGGATGTTTGGCCTATTTATTTTTGCACCGCTTTTTGCAGAATACGGCCAACCTGCCCTGCAATCGACGCTCGGTCAAATGCCCTTGATTGGCCCCTTATTTGGTGGCGCGACTAACGGTATCGGCATTCTTGCAGCCGGACTCATTCTTGCCTTCATGATTCTGCCTTTTATTGCTGCAGTGATGCGTGATGTTTTTGAGATCGTTCCACCGATTCTTCGTGAATCGGCTTATGGCATTGGATGCACCACCTGGGAAGTCGTCCGTCATGTGGTGCTGCCCTATACCCAAAAAGGCGTGATTGGTGGTGTCATGCTTGGTCTCGGTCGCGCCTTAGGTGAAACCATGGCGGTGACTTTTGTGATCGGCAACTCCCAAAGGCTTGTGCCATCGCTTTTTGCACCAGGCTCATCGATTGCGTCGACCCTGGCCAATGAATTCGCCGAGGCAGGAGACTTTCACCTATCAGCACTTTTTGCGCTGGGTTTTCTACTTTTTATCATCACATTTGTCGTACTGGCATTAGCGAAACTGCTTGTTGCGCGTAACGAAAAATCGAAAGGCGCCAAAACATGAATACTGCGCTCTATCAACGCCGCAAACTTGCCAACACCATCGGCGTTGGCTTATCGATGTTTGCCATGGCACTGGGCTTATTTGTCTTGTTATGGATTCTTTTTATTCTTTTCAAAAACGGTATTGCAGCACTTGATTGGGCAATGTTCACCCAGTCGACGCCAGCACCCGGCTCAGAGGGCGGTGGTCTTGCCAACGCGATTGTGGGTAGTATTTTGATCGTCGGTTTTTCAACGATTATTAGCACGCCGATTGGGATTCTCGCTGGGATTTATCTTGCCGAGTATGGCGATGAGAGCAAAACCGCAGCCGTCACTCGCTTTGTGACCGACATCATGCTTTCAGCGCCTTCGATCATTCTTGGGCTTTTCATTTACGCAATTTTAGTGGCCCAGGTCAAACATTTTTCTGGTTGGGCAGGCAGTCTTGCGCTGTCTTTGATTGCAATTCCGGTTGTTGTGCGAACCACTGAAAATATGTTGCGCCTGGTACCTGGCAGTTTGCGCGAAGCGGCATTTGCGCTGGGCGCACCACGCTGGAAAGTTGCAACCATGGTCACCTTACGTGCAGCCCAAGCCGGCGTCGTCACAGTCGTTCTT
>VGHV01000369.1 GCA_016868095.1 Betaproteobacteria bacterium | reverse complement strand
AAGTCACATTCAAGCAAAACGCATTGACACGATTAGACTGGTGAGGAAACGATCATGATGAAGGAAGTGATGCAATACCTTGGGAACTGGACGAAGTTGATCTTCAAGGTGATTGGCGCCGCAATTTTCGCTGCAGGCGGTGTATTCATGATCGGCGAGCGTCTCGAGATTGGACGGCTTGAAGCGGAGGCGGTTTGCCGAGTCTGTCCCGACCCATCAGGGTGTATGCAAGTTCGGGGCTACTTGCCAAGCGCACCCCACTACCCAGATCTCACCAGACGTATGGTGGGCTCCTACACCAGAACAGTAGGCAGTCTGCTAGGTGCTAACTACAGTGCCTCTGACACGCCGGGTTCGGGCGCGAAGCCTGGTGCCCCCGCTAAAGCTGCAGGTGCTCCTGCAGCACCTGCAGCAGGCGATGCCAAGCCCGCGGCAGGTAAAGTCGCATCCAACGTGTGATTCTCAGCGACCCAATCGCCAATAAAGTTACTCAGGCCGGCATATTTCGGCACCTGAGCGCCTATGAACATGGGCTTTCTTGTTTTCTCAAATACTGTTGCGCGGTTATCGCTCTTTGTTGCTGCGCTGTCCTTGTTGGATGCTCAGACTACAACGACGCGCGCTCGGCTTATGCAGCGGGGCGACATGATGAGGCCTTCGCAAAGCTACTGAAGCTTGCGAAGGACGGCCATCTCAAGGCCCAGTACGAAGTTGCCATGATGTTAAACAATGGCATAGGCGTGGCCAAAGATAAGGAAGAAGCCTGGTCCTGGTTTACCCGAGCGGCAAAGGCCGGCAACGTTGATGCACAAGTGGAGCTTGGCGCTCATTACGAAGCAGGGGTCGACGGACAGCCCAACGGGATCATGGCGGCACAATGGTGGAAGACGGCAGCAAAAAATGGCTCAGGTGTCGCCGCCTTCAATTTAGGCACCATGTATCGATCGGGGCGCGTAACGGCGCGTGATTTGGTGCGCGCCTATGCGTGGTTTATGGTTGCAGAAGATTTGGGCGTCATCACAGCAAAAGATCACTTGAGAAATTTGCGTGATCTCATTCCTGAGCAAGATGTCGCTAAAGCCGAGCGCTTAAAAGAAGGCTTATTGAAGGATGATCCTGCACCTGCAAAGGGGTGAGGCCCTTTGTCGTTTGAGCTACGCGATCGCTGCCGTTGAAGCAATGGAGATAAGCTTTGGCCAATGAGGAAAGCGGTCAAGAAAAGACGCTAGACCCGACGCCCCGACGGCTTGAGAAAGCCCGCGAGGAGGGGCAGTTTCCACAAAGCCCCGACGTTACCACCTTGGTCCTCGTGAGTATTGGTGCACTTGCGATATGGGTGGCCGGTGGGCGCTTTCTCCAAGCGCTCGTCGATTCCACCAAGATGGCCTTGTCGTTTAGCGAGCCAGCGCGTGTTGCCCCCTTTTTGATCGAGTGGTTGCTTGGTCCTGTGGGGTCGTTACTCATTTGGATCGTGCTTGTTTTATTGGTCCTGTGGTTTGGATCGGTTCTTGGCCCATTTGCACTGGTCAATTTCCAACCTAAATTATCAAACTTCAAGATCGATCCGGAAAGAATATCGTTTATCAATGGCCTCAAGCGTATCTTCTCAAAGCAGGGTTTAAGTCAGTTGGGCCTTTCTTTGTTGAAGGCAAGTTTGATCTTTTCTGCTATTGGGATCTACCTTTGGGCTGTGATCGATAGTGTCAGCGCCTTCAGTGGTATGAGCCTTACCAATGCGATCCTGTATGCCCTGCGATTGATTGGTGGTGGCTTGCTAGTGCTGATTGCGGTTGTGTTGATTCTTGGCGTAAGCGGCGGCTTTATTACCTCGCTCTTGTTTAAAGAGCGAATGAAAATGTCGATACAAGAGCTGCGCGACGAACTCAAGGAAAGCGAAGGTAATCCTGAGTTGAAGGGGAGAATCCGTCAAAAGCAGCGAGAGATGGCTCGAAGTCGAATGATCGCGGCAGTCGAAAAAGCCGATGTGGTGGTGATGAACCCAACCCACATTGCAGTGGCTCTGAGATACGAGGCCGATAAGATGGCAGCCCCTGTTGTCGTGGCCAAAGGGCATGACAACTTCGCTTTAAGAATTAGGGATGTGGCCAAGGAGCATCAAGTGCCGGTGACCGAGAGCCCGGTTTTGGCGCGGGCACTTGATGGCGCGGTAAAAGTCGGTGCTTCGATCCCGGAGCCTTTATACCGCGCTGTGGCCGCGCTTATTGCCTGGGCCTACGAGGTGAAGGCTGAGCCTGCGCGTGCGCCCGAGCTTTACCTTCCCGACGACGCTATTCCTTCGGAATTCCGCCCTGAAACCAAGTCTCGTAGTCAGGACAGACCACAATCGGCATAAATCGCTCGGAACATTGTTTGGATTTGAAGTTAAGGCATTCGCCGTCCAAATCTTTAAAAATCCGAATAAAAAAGATCGGTTTGCCTTTGATGCCCGAATCCTTTTGCTCATATTGTTTGACAAGACTTCGCTTGCCTTCCCACCAAAGGCAGGTCGCACAGCAGTGCTGATCAGGGTAAATCCTAGCCGTGACCGGTTCGGTGCTCGCCTGTGTTTCGCTACTCGGTTTACTACCAAACAAAGCCATAGCGTGATCCTCTAATCGTTGCTTGGCGGAACGTAGCCGGCCGGTTGATCAACATCGTCAGAAAAGAAGTAATTTTCCATTTGTTGGGCCAAATATTTTCGCGCACGTAAATCGGCGAGATTGAGTCGATTTTCGTTGACAAGCATCGTCTGATGCTTGACCCATCCTTGCCAGGCTTCTTTACTGACCGATTCAAAAAGGCGCTGACCCAATGCACCGGGATAGGGAGGAAAATCCAATCCTTCAGCGTCCTTGTTTAATTTAATACAACGAACCGTTCTCATACTGCAATATCCTTCGTTGGAGAGCTTAAATCCTTCATCAAGACCTGCGAATTACGCTGCTTATCATAGAGCCCACGGCGCTGCACGGGTAGTTCGTCAGGCGTTACCTGCACAAAGCCGCGCTTTAAAAACCAATGCATCGTACGCGTAGTCAGTACAAACAGGCGCTTTAACCCTGCCGCCCTTGCTCTTTGCTCGATATGGCGCAAAAGCCTCTCACCATCGCCCTGGCCTTGTGCTCCTGGGTTGACCGCAACACAGGCCATTTCTCCCATCGACGACTCCGGGAAGGGGAAAAGCGCTGCACATCCAAAAATCA
>VGHV01000368.1 GCA_016868095.1 Betaproteobacteria bacterium | reverse complement strand
GGCACCCAGTACCGTTCGGTGATCTTCACACTTGATGAGGAGCAGCTCAGGGTGGCCCAAACATTGTTTGCCGAGCTTGAAGCTGCCAAAGTATTTGGAGCACCGATTGTTACTGAAATTGTTCCGCTTACGCAATTCTGGCGAGCAGAGTCTTATCACCAGAATTACTTTGAACGCAATCCATTTCAGGGCTATTGCATGGGCGTTGTGGCGCCCAAAGTGGCAAAGTTTCGCAAGCAGTTTTCAAAGTATTTGAAGTAGCAAAGGGTCAGGTAGCAAAGGGTGAAGTAGCAAAGGAGTCTAAGGCGCAAGCCGCTCTCGCTGCCATGGCGCTTGCGCGCTCGGCGCTGCGCGTCGATAGCGCAGTCGGTCATGGAGGCGTGAGCTTCGTCCCTGCCAGAATTCGATCATGTCAGGAACCACTCGATAGCCACCCCAATGGGGTGGCCTAGGCGGTGAATCACCCCATTGCGCTTTGTAGCGGGCTTCCTCGGCTTCAAGCACATCTCGCGAGGCAATGACCGTACTTTGTGGTGAAGCCCATGCGCCAAGGCGGCTTCCAAGTGGTCGTGACCGGTAGTAGGCATCGGACTCTTCGTCGCTCACCTTGAGGGCAAAACCCTCAATACGTACTTGTCGTTCGAGCGGAGCCCACAAAAACACAAGCGCAACAGCGCATTGCTGCTCAATATGCTGCCCCTTGGCGCTCTGATAATTGGTAAAGAATGTAAATCCATCATGCTCGATACCCTTGAGCAAGAGAATCCGAGCACTGGGGCGACCAGCCTCGTTAACCGTACTTAGGCTAAAGGCATTGACCTCCGCAACTTGGGCATGCACTGCCTCGTCGAACCACCTTCGAAAGAGGGCGATGGGGTCATGACCAGCCTCAGATTCATCCAAGGCTGCTCGTTGATAGTCTTGTCGGATGGCTGCAATTTGCTTCGATTCAATCGCTTGTGCTTGAGACATTACAAAGACCTCCTATCGGAAACATCATTCCTGCGTGAAGCATTAGCCAAGTTCAATGCCAAGTCTTTTGACGATTGGCGCCCAGCGCGCTTCCTCTTGCGACAACAGCTTCGCCATCGCTTGACTCGAACCCCCGATGGGATCCATACCAGCCCTTGCAAGCGCTTCTCTCACGCTCTGTTCAGCTAACACGGCGTTGATCTGAGTATTCACTTGCTCAATCAGGGCGTCGGCGGTGGCTGCAGGGGCCGCAACCGCATTAAACAAGGGAGCATTCATGCGCGGATAGCCCAAATCGGCAAATCTCGGCATTGCACGAAGTGCTGGGCTTGGCTGATCTTGGGCTTGGGCAAGCAAGCGCAAACGACCCTGTTGGACGGGGGCTTGTACATTGACGTACGCCGTAAACAAAGCATGGACTTGATGCTGCATCGCGGCCAGCACAGCGGCTGGTCCGCCCTGATAAGGAATGTGCAACATGAAAAATCCTGCTTCAGCCTTGAATAACTCCATCGTGAGATGCGATGCGCTCGCATTGCCAACCGAAGCATATTGGAAGCGGCCAGGTTTCGATTTCATGAGCGCAATAAACTCGCTCAAGTTGTTCGGGGCATCATCGCTTTGTGCGGGAACCACCAAGACATGGGGTTGCGAAACTGTGGCAATGACTGGCTTTAAATCGCGCAACGGGTGGTAGCTAAGCTTGGGATAGATTAAGTGGGCGGTGGCCAAAGGTCCATTAAAGGTAACGAAAAAATGTTGGCCATCGGCCGGGGAGCGGGTAATTTCGCTCGCTGCAATGGTTCCCCCCGCGCCAGGCTTGTTTTCGACCCTATGCGTTCGTCCATCCAAGTCACGAAGGCGCTCGGCAATCCGGCGCGCTGCGATATCAACCGATGAACCGGGCGGGGTGGGCACCACCCAACGAATATTGTGCCGCACCTGACTTTTTGCAGTCCGGATCCATGGCCCGAGACCGTAGGCTGCGGAAGCGGCAAGACTCGATCCGAGGGCAGCTCGGCCATGCCGAAACACAAACATTCGACGTTGTTTGCCCGATAGCTTTTCGGATGATGCGTCCTGACAGACTTCGGGTTGAATGCGGGTTTTCATGGCACTTGAGGATAGCATTCAAGTATGGACTTCAACCTCGCTCCCCATGACTGCAGCTGACGCGAAGCAAAAGCAGTGGCCTTCGGCCCTGGTGCTTGATTCGATGGTGACCACTCGGCGTTTTCATTGGCTAGGACTGCTGGGCGCAGGGTTGTTACATGTTGCAATTCCAGCTGCGCTGAGTGCGCCCTTTTGGTGGCCAAGTGAAGCCTCCATCCCGCCCGGACAAGCGCTGCGGCCCAGTCACGAGCAACTTCAAGATGCTTCGCTTAAGGCCCTTGAGGACGACGAATCAGCGCTCGCTCAGCGCCTCGCCACAGCGCGGGGACAACTGCGGATAGTTTTTGCTCCGCCCATGGTGTCGGCCGAGTCAATCGCTGCAGCTCCCTTGGCGGAACAGGCTAAACCGCCTCTCATGGATGAGCCTGCGACGCAGGCAGAAGCAAGCGCCCCGTTATCAGAAGCCATGGTCGTTGTAGCAGACGCAAATGCCTTGGACTCTGATGGGCGCGCCGAGGCCGCAGAACCGAGCTCACCAGCCCCATCCATCGGCTCCCTGGCTGCCGATACCAGCGTATCGAGGCCAGACGATAAACAAGCTCTGGATACCGTCGCTGATGACTTGAGCGCGCGGCCTCAGGCTCGGGCTGAAGCCCCAGAGCAGGCCTCACCCAAGAAGAGCCCGGACAAGGCTGGGCGCAAGGCTCAGCTTGAGGCTGAATTGAAATCCTTATCTGAACGGATTCAGGCCTATCAGCGGCAACAGGAAAAGGACATGGCAGATCAGGCAGCAGCTGCAAACCTGCCCTCGGAAGGTAACTGGCCGTCAAGCCAAACGCACCCTGCACCTGCTCCAGAAAGCGCTTCACGTGAGGCGATGATCCAGGCGCGGTTACCCGTAAAACTGAAGGCCTTTCGAGGTGCTTGGCAGTATAAGATGTATTACGGTGATCGGGTAGACGACAGCGTGGTCGCGCTTGTGCGATTTGAGGTCGAAGTCGATCAAGAGCTCTACGTCTTGCGCAGTCAAGCGCGGCCCCAGGGCTTTGCCGCCGCGCTTTTTCAGGGTGAATTCACGCAGGAGAGCCGAGGGAAGGTCTCGCCCTGGGGGTTTCGACCAG
>VGHV01000367.1 GCA_016868095.1 Betaproteobacteria bacterium | reverse complement strand
ATGATTCCACCGAGACAGATGATCATAAGCTGCCCGAGTTGTTTTCGTAGGGCAAGATCTTCCCGAATTACTTCAAGTTGATCCGGCCCAAGGCTTTGCCTAAGCTCGCTCGGTATACGCGAGTTTCCCGATGCCCATAAGGCGAGTCCAAGGGAGAACACTAAGAGGATCGCAATGGCGTACAACATGCTAAGTCCCTATCAATTTGTTAACGGTTGAGATGATGCAACACAGCTATTGCATCGCACCATAATGTCCCCAATTCCCGACTGCGGTGTCAGCCCATTTCAACTCGATGGGGCGACCAAGGCTGCGCTGGTTTTACTCGCTTTGGGGCCGGACACGGCTGCGTTGGTGTTGCGTTCACTGACCGAGACAGAGATTAAGCGCATCAGCACGCGCCTCATCGCGGTGCGACAGCTTGACCTAACGTAATGGATACAGGTCTTGCGAGCGTTCAGGGAGGCAAGTAGCGATCAGCGTTTGCTCGGTATCGACACGGAACAGTTCATGGATCGTGCATTGCAGCATACTGATGTTGATGAGCGATCCTTGGGATTTCGCAATCGGTCCCTCGCGCTGATCGATCAAAACGCACTTGCTTCGATTGAGGCATTCGATTCGGATTTGCTACACGCGCGGATCAGCGACGAACACCCCAGATTATTGCAAGCCTGCTTGCCCTCATGGATGCCTCAGCGTCAGCAGCCTTGGCCGCTTGCTTTGGGGATGTGCTTCGAAACGAATTGTTGTTACGGGTGGCTTTGCTCGATCATGTCCACTCGATGGCCATCGAGGACTTAAACGAGGCTTTACGGGCAATTGCGCTTGATCCTAGTGAGAAACGAAGTAGGCTCGGCGGCACCTAACATACAGCTGCCTTGATCAATGCCTTTGATGAGCCACTTGATCAAGAAGCACTTGACAGGATGAGGGCATTTGAACCCGAGCTGGCAGACAGGGTTGAAGCGCTACGTTTCCTCTTTGAAGATCTCTTGAGCATTCCAAAGCGTTCCTCGCAAACACTTGTCATGTCTGTAGGGCTTGAGGAGCTTGCATTAGCCATGCAGTCTTGCTCTGATGCGCTTCCCCAGTGTTTATTGGCTGCAATGCCTGCGCCTCTTGCTGAAGCCGTTCGTGATGCCATGCAGACTTTAAAACAAAATAGCACAAGCGACTCGCAGGCCGCTCAACAACGTATGCTTGCCCGCGGTCGAAGTCTTCATCAAGAGGGGCGCATACAGCTTTAAGGTAATACCTGCGACTCGCGAAGAAGACGTTTAAGTACCTTGCCCAGAGCATTACGTGGAAATTCCTTTCGAAACTCAACACCAACCAATTGCTGTGGCTTAGCAAGACGTGCATTAGCCCATAGTCTGATCGTCTCTGCATCGACAATTTCACCTTCGCGTGGAATAACTAAGGCAAACGCTGCTTCTCCCCAGAGCGCGTGCTCAACACCAATGACGGCAACATCGAATACATGTGGGTGTTGAGCTACGATCGGTTCAATATCACTAGGGAAGACGTTAAACCCGCCCGAAATAATCATATCTTTCTTGCGATCGACAAGCCGAAGGAAACCCTCGTCATCAACGACACCGATGTCACCCGAACGAATAAAGCTGCGACCTCGTGAGTCGTGCCAAATGAGCTTTTCGCTTGCTTCAGCTTGCTTGTAATAAGCCTGCATCATGCCGCCGCCGTATCCAGCGATTTCTCCGATTTGGCCGGCAGGTAGCTCATGCCCGTCTTCGGAGACAATCGCAAGTTCAAAGCCGATAACCGGCGTTCCAACTGTGTCAAACTTGTCGTGTTGGCGCGCAGGCTTAAGCATGGTGGCAAAGCCTTCGGAGAATCCATAAAGTTCGATCAACCGATTGCCAAGTTTGTCGATCACACGTTGCTTAACATCCCGGCGCAAGGGCGATCCGGCGCACAGCAGCACTTCAATCGTTTCGAACGCTCTAGGATCAAACTCAGGATGCTCAATCAGCATGAGGTATTGCGTTGGCACCATAAAGCTGTGGGTAATACGCTCTGTTTTAACGATCGATTGAAAGGCTATGGGATCGAATTGCTGCATGGCAATCAGACTCGCGCCACAAAATAGCGCGGGCAGTATCATCAGCCATGTGCCGTTTGAATAGAGCGCCGTTGTTGTGAGAACCCGTGAAGCTTGAGTAAATCCCATCTCAAGACTGTTTGACCAGGCCCAATGAAGTCTAGCGGCATGGCTTTGAACAATGCCCTTTGGAAGGCCTGTCGTACCTGAGCTATAAATAATATTAAATGGATCACTGGCTTCATAGGTTTGTATGAGCAACGGATCTTGGTGACCCTGGCTCAACCAGTTAGTCCATGACATAAAGGGCGCGTAGCTAGACTTAAGCGGATCAGAGGCTTGATCGCCGCAAAGCGTCTGAGTACTTGCAGCTAAGCTATCGCCGGTGACGACAACCAAGAGCTCGTCCCGAAGCGCAGGGCAATGCAATCTCAGCGTGGTTTGAGCGCTTATTGTATTGTCAGTGTTTGAAGCGCCAAGAAGCTTATCAGCGTATTCTTGAGATACCATGAGTCCAACAGCATCGCTATCTCGAATTAGTCCTAAGCTTTGTTCTGCAGTCAGTAATCCAGACAATGGCACCACGCATGCGCCGCTACTAACAATCCCGAATATCGCCGTGAGTAGCTCGACGCGATTGTTCATCAGCACGGCAATCTGGCATCCACGCCCTACGCCAAGTGCTTGCAAACGCCTTGCGACGCGATCGATCGATTGACCGAACTCGGCCCAAGTCAGGCGCTGACTGCCACATACAAGTGCTTCATGTTGTGGTCTGTAGCGCGCGTGAGAGCGCAATAAATCCGGAATGAACACCTGGGGCGAGTCGATGGGCATGGTCACTCTCAATGGAATCTGAGGCTGCGTAAGAGGCTAGAATCATTACATATGCTGCAGCGTCTATCTTATTGGCCCTTGTTGCTCGCAAGCTTTTGCCTCTTGGCGGCATGTTCGAGCTTACAGCATCCAACATCTGTAACAGCTTCGCTTGAATGTTCCACTAAGCATATCGAAGAAACGGCCAAGTCAGCAAGAGGAGACTGGAAGCTGAGTTATCGAGCAGGTTGTACAGATAAGCTGGGACGCCGAGCGGGAGGGTCTGAAATTCTCCATCTTGTTGCACACCGCGGCGCACTTTTTGCGGC
>VGHV01000366.1 GCA_016868095.1 Betaproteobacteria bacterium | reverse complement strand
CTGCTCACGCTCCTGGCACTTTTTGCTTTTTTCGACCTGGTCGGTGATGTGGAGGATGTTGGCAAGGGAGCGTTTAGGCTCGTTCATGCCTTTGCCTCGGTTGCTTTTATGTTGCCCTCGCGACTCCCTGAATTGTTGCCGGTGTCTATGCTGATTGGGACGATTTTTGCCCTTTCCCAATTTGCGCAAACCAGCGAGTTCACGGCGATGCGAGCTGCAGGCCTAAGGCCATACAGGGTGCTCGTATGGCTTATTTTTTGTGCTTTGCCTTGGGCTGGCCTTGGTCTTCTTGCTAGTGAGTACGTCGGACCGGTTGCCATGCGCGAAGCTCAGGCGCTTCGCCTGCTTACCGGTGAGGCCTTGATCGACAGCTCGAACCGCAACGGCAATCTCGGATCAGGTCTATGGATCAGGGATTTGATCAGAAATGACGCCGGTGATCTAAGGTCTCAACGATTTGTCAATATCCGGGCGGCCGAATCGGACGGGCGCTTGAGCGATGTCGAAATCGTTGAGTTCGACGCGCAGCGCCGTATTCAACGCTGGCTTGTGGCCAAGTCGGGAAGGGTGAGCGCTTCGCCGGGTCTTGATCTTACCGAGGTGCGCGAAGTTCGATGGCAGCCGCAACCGCTGAGTCAGACCTACCCGAGTTTGCGCTGGGAAGGCGGTGTTGATCAAACCCTGATTGCGATGGCAGCGGGCCGACCAGAGCGTATGTCAATCGCTGAGCTTTGGCGATTTGTTCGTTATTTAAAAAGCAATCAACAAGCGAGTGAACGCTATGAATTGGCGTTTTGGAAAAAGATTGCCGCGCCTGCCAGCGCGATCGCGATGCTGCTGATGGCGTTGCCCTTTGCCTATTTACAGCCACGCAACGGTGCGCTTGGTGCCCGTATTCTTGCCGGGGTGCTGATCGGGGTGGTTTTTCATCTGACCGGATCCCTGCTGGGCAACATCGCACTGATACGTCAGTGGCCCGCGCCACTGATCACGATGATTCCAACCATCCTTCTGCTGGGCCTAAGTCTTTTAAGCTTGCATTGGGTCAATCGCAGCGAGGCCATCTGGCCTCAGCGGCGTTGGCCTCGATCAAACGCGGTTTAGCACTCCTTGACCTGTGCTGCCGCTGAGACCCCGATTTTCGACCGATCGCCGGAAAGCGCGAGAGGCTCAAAACGGGCATCTTCCTTGACGCCATAGAAATCATCATGATTTTCATGGACTTAGCGAAGCTGTCGGCGATGTTTTGCGTTTGTCCAGGACAAAAAAGCAGTTGCGCACGTTCGCGGTGCGCGACTACGATTCGATCCGTTGTCAGTAGTAAGCGGGTTGATGTCGCTGTTTAGTCGACAAAGCCAACGAGTACTGACTCATGGTTTCGAGGAGGAGGAGAGGCAGCTTGCTGCCGTTTGGGCGCACATGAAGATGTGCGCCTTTTTTCTTTGTGTCGTCAACGACGTCAGGCATTTGCCCGCGATTCACTGAAGTGTGCATTTCGTCTTTGACGAAATCGGTTCAGTGCCAGGCCCATCATGCTGGCCAGCGCAATCGCAAGCCCTCACAATCGCTATCGTCTTCAGTGAGGAGCTGGTATGGAGCAGGTGAAGCCACTATGGTTCAAATCGATGAGCGACATCCCCTGGCAGGAGTACCCCGGCCATTTCGGCGGCGCGCTTTCCAAGGCATTGGTAGGCCCCGAGCAAAGTAGCGCTGGTCTGATTGATTTTCGAATATCACGCTACGCGCCCATGGCCTATGTTGAAGTACATAGTCACAGCGTTCAGTACCAAATCTATTACGTTCTCGAAGGTGAGGGCACGTTGTTGATTGGCGAGGAGCGCCGGGTGATGAAAGTGCACGACTATGTGTTGGTGCCACCGGGTGTAAGTCACGGCATCTCGAATCAGGGGCTCGATGCGCTCGTGTTTTTTGTCATCACAACACCAGCAGTTGATCAAGCTGCCGATCCGGGGGGAAAACGATGACTCGAACAAGAAAAGGCGCCGATCTCATCGCTGATTATTTGATCGTCCAGGGTGTGCCCTATGTTTTCGGCGTTTGCGGCCACGGCAATGTTGGCATGCTTGATGCGCTTTATGATCGCGCTGACAAGATCAAGCTGATTTCACCACGTCATGAGCAATGCGCTGGACATATGGCGGATGCCTACTTCAGGGTCAAGCACGAAGTGGTCGCAAGCTTGACCTCCACCGGGCCTGGTTCTGCCAATATGGTTATGCCCTTGATCACGGCGCTGTCGGACTCATCGGCCTTTCTTGCCATCACATCGAATGTGCCGACATCGCAGGCCAATCGAGGTCCGTTTCAAGAACTATATCGACATAATCAGTCTGACTTTACATCGGTCGTGAGGCCCACGGTGAAACGCAGTTTTCAGCCAAGTCGGGTCGAGATGTTGCCACTTGCATTGCGACAGGCCTTTGACACGATGACAAGCGGTCGCCCTGGTCCGGTCAATATAGATGTCCCCTTCAATGTGTATCAAGAGGAGGCTGCTGTTGAGCTGCCCGCCGCAAGTCCGGCTTTAGGAAGTATCCGTCCGGCTGCCGCTGCCGCAGATCTTTTAAAGGCCAGCGACATGCTCAAGCAAAGCCAAAGGCCGGTACTTTTTATCGGACATGGCGCCACGCTTTCTGAAGCCGGCCCAGCGATAAGCGCACTTAGCTCAGGCTTTGGCATTCCGGTGATTACCTCGCCCAATGGCATGGGCTGTGTGCCGGCAGAGGCTATGCTTACCTTGGGCTTTATCGGTCGCAACGGGGCATACCCTGCCAATCAGGCGGGCCGTCATGCCGATTTAGTGATTACGCTTGGCACAAGGTTTGACGATCGATCCTCATCATCCTGGCATGCCGGTTACTCCTGGAACTTTCCCCATTGCAAGCTCATCCATGTGGATATCGATCCCCAAGAGTTGGGCCGAAACTATGCCCCCGATTTAGGTATTGTGGCTGACGTGAAGACCTTTGTAAGCCAATGGCTTGAGCTGCTTGGCTCGGGAGAGCACTACAGACAAAGTCTTGCTGGCTGGCATCGAGATATTGGTCAATGGCAAAAACAATGGGACGCATTCGTGTTGCCGCACTTTAGCGACGAAGGAACGCCGCTGCGGCCAGAGTTCGTTGTGGGAGCGCTCCAAAAGGTGCTGCCCGAGGATGTGATTCTCTCGCTTGATTCAGGCGTTCATCACAA
>VGHV01000365.1 GCA_016868095.1 Betaproteobacteria bacterium | reverse complement strand
CCTTCGATGTGAGAGAGCTTATTGCCCGATTAGTCGATGGGTCTGTTTTTGAAGAGTTTAAAGCCCGCTATGGCAGCACGCTCGTCGCAGGTTTTGCCCACTGGCACGGCATCCCGGTTGGCATTGTTGCCAATAACGGCATTTTGTTTGCTGAATCAGCCAATAAAGGCGCGCACTTTATCGAGTTGTGTTGCCAGCGCGGCATACCGCTTATTTTTTTGCAAAACATCACAGGCTTCATGGTGGGGCGCAAGTACGAAAACGAAGGCATTGCCCGGGCGGGTGCAAAGATGGTAACCGCGGTGGCCTGCGCCAAGGTGCCTAAATTCACGGTGATTATCGGTGGCAGCTTTGGCGCGGGCAACTACGGCATGTGCGGTCGCGCCTACTCGCCCAGGCTATTGTTTATGTGGCCCAATGCTCGCATTTCGGTGATGGGTGGCGAACAAGCCGCCTCGGTACTTGCAACCGTACGCCAAGACGCCTTGGCCTTGCGCGGGCAGTCCATGAGCAGCGAACAAATCGAAGCCTTTAAAGCGCCGATCCGCGCCCAGTATGAGCGCGAAGGTCATCCCTATTACGCCAGTGCGAGGCTGTGGGACGATGGTGTCATCCACCCTGAAGACACGCGCCGGGTGATCGCCCTAGGTTTAAGCATGAGTTTGCAAAGCCCTGCGCAAGCGAGCCGCTTTGGCGTGTTTCGCATGTAATGTTGGCGCTGAGATGAAATCTCATCGCCACGCCTGAGCCAGGCATCGACAAAAGGAATTGCTATCGTGACCTATGAAACCCTGCAATGTGAGCTCAACCAGGGCATTGGCCTGATCTGGCTTAACCGTCCTGATCTGCGCAATGCGATGAACGATGTCATGCTCGGCGAGCTCACCCAGGCGCTTGGTGACGCGATTAGCGACGATGCAGTTCGCGTCATATTGCTTGCAGGCCGCGGCAAGGCTTTTTGTGCAGGCGGTGATTTAGCATGGATGAAAAAGGCGCGCGCGATGAGCCCTGAGGAGGCACGCGCCGATTCGGGAAGGCTTGCAGGGGTTTTGCGTCTGTTACACCAAAGCCCCAAACCGACGGTTGCAAGAGTGCATGGCGCAGCCTTTGCTGGCGGCATGGGTTTGGTTGCGGCATGCGATATCGCAATTGCTAGCGCAGACACTCGCTTTTGCCTCTCCGAAGTCAAGCTTGGGCTTATTCCGGCCATGATCAGTCCCTATGTGATCAAGGCCATTGGCGAGCGTCAGGCAAGGCGCTACTTTCTAAGCGCCGAAGTCTTTGAGGCTGCCGAAGCCTGGCGTATCGGATTAGTGCAAAGCATCGTTCCTGAAGATGAACTCGACGGTGCAGTCAATGCCATGCTCGGCCAATTGCTTGCAGCCGGACCGCAGGCGATGGGGCATTGCAAACAATTGATCGCCGATGTGGCTGGGAAAGTCATCGATGACGCCTTGAGCGCCGAAACCGCAGCACGCATCGCCCAGGTGCGGGCAAGCGATGAGGCGCAAGAGGGTATTGCCGCGTTTTTCGAAAAGCGCAAGCCCTCCTGGCTCGCAAGCCTGGATCAACCAACGTGAAAACAATCCGCAGGCTTCTGATTGCCAACCGCGGCGAAATCGCTTGCCGGGTTATACGGAGTGCACAACAACTCGGCATTCACTGTATTGCGGTGTATTCAGAAGCGGACAGGCACGCAGCTCATGTTGCTTTGGCCGACGAGGCGGTTTTCATTGGCCCCCCAGCCGCGCGGCTTTCTTACCTCAACCAAGCCGCCTTGCTCAAGGCAGCAGGCGAATCAACGGCAGACGCGATTCATCCCGGTTATGGTTTTTTGTCAGAAAATGCCGAGTTTGCGCAAGCGGTCATCGATGCAGGCATGCGTTTTATCGGACCTAGCCCTGCCGCCATTTCAGCGATGGGGAGCAAGGCCAACGCCAAAGCCTTGATGGCGGCAGCGGGCGTTGCGCTGGTGCCCGGGTATTACGGCGAGCGCCAGGATGCTGACTTCCTCAAAGCGCAGGCAGCGCTTGTGGGCTATCCGGTGCTGATCAAGGCAACCGCGGGCGGTGGCGGCAAAGGTATGCGCCGGGTGGATGAGGCCACGGACTTTGCAGCGGCGCTGGCATCGTGTCAGCGCGAAGCTTTATCGAGTTTTGGTGATGCGCAGGTATTAATCGAGCGCTATATCGTCGAACCCAGGCATATCGAGGTCCAGATTTTTGGCGACCAGCAGGGCAAGATCGTCTCACTGCTTGAGCGCGATTGCAGCTTGCAGCGACGACATCAAAAAGTGATTGAAGAAGCGCCTGCACCGGGTTGGAGCCCGCAAAAGCGTCAGGCCATGAGCATGGCGGCCATCGCCGCGGCGCGCTCGGTGCACTATGTCGGTGCAGGCACCGTGGAATTCATCGTCGACCCAGCCGGTGATTTTTTCTTCATGGAAATGAACACCCGCTTGCAAGTCGAGCACCCGGTCACTGAGATGATTTTGGGCGAAGATTTGGTGGCCTGGCAGCTCAAGGTTGCCATGGGTGAGCCCTTGCCTGCGCATTGGGAACATGTGAAGGCCCAGGGCCATGCCATCGAAGCAAGGCTTTATGCCGAGAATCCCCGCCGAGGCTTTCTGCCCTCGATGGGGCAGGTTCAATCGCTTTGCTTTCCTGAAGCGGCCGCACAATTCGATGTGAGTGCGCCGATCCGGATTGATGCGGGCATACGAGAGGGCGATGTGATCAGCGGGGATTACGACCCGATGATTGCCAAGATCATTGTCCATGGCAAGGATCGCCAACAAGCACTTGCAAGAATGCGTCAGGCGCTAGCCGCAAGCTCGGTGCTTGGCCCCTCAAACAATCGCGCTTTCCTACAAAGGCTTATCGACCATCCCGCCGTGCAGGCAGGGCAACTCAGCACTGCCCTGATCGAACGAGAAATCGATAGCCTTGCTGGCGCGCTGAGCCCACAAGAAAGGCTTGAATCGCTGCTTGCGATCGCTGCTGCATGGGCACTGAGCCAACCGTCAAGCCAATCCTGGGATGCTTTTGATCGCCGGGACGGCTGGCGCCACTATGGCCTTCAGGCGAGCGATCCTGCACGCCATCAACTTCGATTGCGTGCCATGGATGATGCGGTCTCATCGCATGAGGAGACAATCGATATCCAGTGGCTGCCTGACCTGACCGTGTCGGTTCTTGGCCAGTCCTGGCGTTTGCAAGATG
>VGHV01000364.1 GCA_016868095.1 Betaproteobacteria bacterium | reverse complement strand
TAAGCCGAATCCACACGCATGGTGGATGCCAAACGCCTCATTTCGTACTAGCATTTGCCTATGCGCAAACTTCTCATCCTCAGCTTTTTTCTGCCCCTGATGGCCAGGGCCTTTGCTTTTGAAAGGCGTGTTGCATCCGCAGGAAGCGGCGCAAGCACAAAAACTTGGCATCGACGGCTTGATCGTCTAAAACCATGGGGGGCGTCAGCTAGATGGCGCAATTGCCTCGCTCGATGCACTACCATGGATTGTTGATCGTGTCGGTAGCTCAATGCCTGTGCTCTTGGATGGAGGCATTCGGCGAGGCTCGCATGTATTGAAAGCGCTTGCGTTAGGGGCCCGAGCGGTGCTCGTGGGGCGGCCGCAGCTTTGGGCGCTTGCCTGTGCCGGCGAAAGCGCTGTCTATGACATGCTCAAACTATTGCAAGATGAATTGGATCGCGCGATGGGTTTATGCGGTCTGGAAAATGTCGCAGCTATCAGCCAAGCTCACCCAATTCTTACCAGGGCAGATCCGATCTGATCTGTTCGTGCCGCTTGCAGCCCCAGAACTCAGTCCGAGCGAACTTCGCTGGCCAGACGCATCTCGTGGTCTTCCTGTTACATCCGCCGGAATTCTGCTATATTAGTTGGAACTTAATCTGATACGTGGGCAGGCAAGGAAAACAATAAAGTCAATGAGCGAGGTGTTCGTTAGAGGCACCAAAGCCTAGAGTCATTTCGCGTGTTCTTCAACCTTTGTACCCTTATGGTGAGCAATGAAGATCAAAATCTGGTTAGTTAGCAGTTTTCTGTTCTTCTACGGTCTAGCGCAAGCTAATGAAGCATTGCCCCTGAAAGTGTTGGTAGGTTTTGGCGCAGGCGGCTCGGCCGACCTTGCCGCGCGCCTGATTGCCGAACGCCTGAAGGACGAATTGGGGCGTCCTGTAGTGGTCGAAAACCGCGTGGGCGCGGGTGGCCGCATCGCCGCAGAAGCGCTCAAGAACGCAGCACCAAATGGTGCGACTGTAATGTTGGCACCTATTGTGGTGCCAGTGCTGGCGCCACTGGTTTTCAAAAAGCTCAACTATGACGTGCAAAAAGACCTTGCGCCTGTGGCGCACATCGCCAACTTTCAGTTCGGTGTGTCGGTCAAGGCCGACAGCCCAATTCGTAACATCTCAGATTTGTTGCCCGTCATCAAAAAAACACCCACGTTGGGTACGTTCGGTTCCCCGGCTTCAGGCAGTTTGCCTCATTTCTTTGGCGTGATGATTAGCCAGAGCACCGGTCTCAACATGACCCACGTACCATACAACGGTGGTGCGCAACTGATGACTGGGCTCCTAGGCGATCAGGTGACTTTAAGCATCGACACCTTAGTGGACCAAGGCGAGATGCACCGTGCAGGCAAAAGCCGAATCTTGGCCACTTCGGGCGCTCAGCGAAATGCATTGTTTCCAGACGTACCCACGCTACGCGAGTCAGGCTTCAAGGATTTGGTAGGCGTGGGCTGGTTTGGATTGTTTGCTCCGGGCGGCACGGATTCCGCGCAAATCGCTACGCTGAGTGCAGCCGTGAACCGGGCTTTGAACAACCCTACCCTCAAAGACCGCTTCACCAAAATGGGCCTTGAAATCGGTGGTGGTAACCCGCAAGACCTGCAAGCGCTGATCAGCTCAGAAACTGCCCGCTGGGCACCGGTGGTTAAAGCCTCTGGTTTCACCGCAGACTGAGAAAGATTTCCATAAAGGCAAACTGTCCATGACTGTATCTTTCTACTTCTCATAATTCTAATAGGATGAAAGCAGGCATTGATAAGACCGTCGCGCCATGCAACAGCCTAATCAGCCCATTGAAGAGGTGTTCAAAAAGGTACGACGCAACGTGGGTAAGGAAACCAATGGCGCACAGTTATGTCACCCATTCTCAGGCAGCGAGTTCGCGTTGTAGCCCTCGCAGAAGATTTAATTCATTGCACGTCATAGCTACACAGGTCCACAGCATTGGGGACTTTCATAGAATCGAATAGTAAGTAGATAACTTGCGGGCAGCCCAGTACCGATCATTGCGGCTGAAGGCCTACCTTTTTGACTAGAACCGCGTACTTCTGAAGTTCGCTGCGAAAAACTGATTGGGCCTGTTCAGGTGAACTAATGTTAATGGTGTTACCTTGCTTGACCATTGCCTCTTTCACCCCGGGATCGTTAAAAGCTACGAGAATTGCCTCGTGTACCCGTTTTACGTTGGCCGCGCTCATACCCTTAGGCCCAAGCACGGCAAACCATGCGTCCACCGTATACCCAGATAAGCCTTGCTCAAGAAAAGTCGCAATTTCAGGTGCTGCTGCAGAGCGCTGGGTGCCACACATACCGATAGCGCGTAGCGCGCCGCTCTTCAAATGCTGTTGAACACTGGTCAACGCAGCCGTAGCGAATTCAACTTGTCCGCCAATTAGGTCCGTCAGCATGGGCCCGACGCCGCGATAGGGGACATGGTTAGCAGTCGCCTTGGCTTCGTCTAGGAACATTTCGGCTGCTAGATGCAGGATAGTTCCATTGCCACCCGACGCAAAGTTAAACACTCCTGGTTTGCTCTGAAGCCAGGCAATGAATTCGCGTGAATTGGTAGCGGGGACCTTCTGCGGATTGACCACCAACACCAGCGGCGTGGTACCTAGGATGGCAATTGGTGTGAAGTCACCTGGCATATCAAACGGAATAGACTTGAGCACACTCGGAAAAATAACTACGTTGTTGGAGACTACAGACAACGTGTTACCGTCTGACGATGCTCTTGTTAGAGCTTGTAACCCGATTACACCACCTGCTCCAGGCTGGTTTTCCACGACTACGTTTGCGTTAAGTGCCTTGGCTAACGCTGGTTGTAAAGATCGGGTGATCGTATCCACGCCAGAGCCCGTGGCATTAGGGAGAATAAATCGTACAGTGCGATCCTGCGCCCAGCAGAAGACCGACGCTAGGGCTAGTCCGCCAGCGGTAAGCGTGATAGCGCGACGCTTTGTGATGCGGATGTGTTGCTTCATATAGGTATCCTTTTAAAGATAGGCATGTGTAGGCGAACCTCTCAAGCATTTTCAAGCGGTTTATACATCTTTATTCAGTGGCGCTAAGTGCAGAACAATGTGAGCTGGATCGATTTTCTGAGACAGCGTTCTGGGAAAGATAATTGATGGGTCGCTGTTGTTTGATTCAGGCTGCTTTCCTAAGCTCAGTTGCAAAGTAAACCTCATTC
>VGHV01000363.1 GCA_016868095.1 Betaproteobacteria bacterium | reverse complement strand
GACGCTTGGATAAAATACTATCTACAGGACGAAAACGCTGCCAACGCTGTCGTGAGCTACTACGCCAAAGGGGCAATGGTTGCGCTTTGCATCGACTTGTTGCTCAGAAGGGAAAGCAATCAAGAAACCAGCCTCGACGATTTCATGCGTCTTTTATGGCATCGCTACGGTAAAGATTTTTATCAGAAGGAGCGCTCTGCCAACAGAGCCGCCAGGGGACTTGACGAAGAAGGATTCGTCCCGCTCCTTTTTGAGGCCTGTGGCATTGAAGCCATAGCCAAGCGCGAAGCGATGGCGCTACAAATCAAGCAATGGGTGGAGGGCCGTGTCGAGGTACCGCTTAAAGACTTGCTGGCGAGCGCTGGGGTTCAGCTTTCCTATAAGCCAACATCCTTAACTCATGGTATGCGATACAGTATCAATCATCAGCAAATCATGATCAATGCTGTACTCATTGGATCTGCAGCACATGAAGCGGGACTATCCGCTGGCGATCAAATCCTTGCGATCGATGGCTTAAAGGCGAGCGAGTCAAGGCTTAAAGAGGCGATTGAGCGTTGTGAGGCGCCAATTGACATCGTTGCATTCAGACGCGATGAGCTATTTTGTACGACGCTCAAACCTCTACCCGAAACCAACCCCGAGGTGATACTCGAGTTTGAAAGGACCTAACATCGCAAGACCAAGTTAACGACTTACATCCCCAGATCAGGCTTGCTGAGCGAAAAGCGCCTCGAGCGCCTCGCCAGGTACCGGCGCCCGCATGAAGGCCTCGCCAACCAGAAAGCCGTAAACATTTCTTTCCAGCATGCTTAGCACGTCGCTGCGGCTTAATATGCCGCTTTCAGTCACAAGAAGCTTGTCCTGCGGGATTTCAGGCAAAAGCGAAAACGTGGTTTCAAGACTAACTTCAAAGGTATGCAAGTTTCTATTATTAATACCTAGCAAGCTCGTCTTAAGTTTGAGGGCTCGATCCAATTCATCTCGATTATGAATCTCAACGAGTACATCAAGCCCAAAGTCAAGGGCGCAATCTTCCAAATCCTTAAGCCTGCGGTCATCGAGTGCAGCAACAATCAATAAAATGCAATCTGCGCCTGCCGCGCAAGCTTGATAAACCTGCCATCGATGGCAAACAAAATCCTTTCGAATAACAGGTAGTGCACAAGCGTCACGAGCAGCAACGAGGTGGGCAAGTTCGCCCTGAAAGAAGCCTTCATCAGTGAGTACCGACAAGCAGGATGCGCCGTGGCGCTCATAACTTTTTGCAATGGCAGGTGGATCGAAATCTTTTCGCAATAATCCTTTGCTGGGACTTGCTCGCTTGATCTCAGCAATTACTGCTGGCTGTTTGGCCTTTACTCGAGCATTCATCGCCCGTGCAAAGCCCCTTGGCTGGTCGACCTGCAAACGTCTTTGGGCAGCCTCTTCCATAAGTGACAGGGGCGTTTGGAAAAGACCTTGCTCGACTTCCTTGGCTTTAACAGCCATAATACTTTCTAGAATTTTGCTCATCACATACTCAATGCTGAGGACCTGCCGCAAGCTGCTGGCTTAAGCTAATGAAGCTTTCGAGCTTTTGGCGAGCGGCGCCCGATCTGGCAGTGTCGCGAGCCAACGCCAAACCCTCTGCGATTGAGCCGGCAAGTCCTGCTGCATAGAGCGCTGCACCGGCATTTAAGGAAACAATCTCGAAAGCTGTGCCAGGCTTGCCTTCTATTGCTTGAAGCAACATAGCCCGAGACTGCTGCGCGTTTTCAACCCGTAAGCTTCGATGACTCATCATTGGCATACCAAAATCTTCAGGATGGATCTCATACTCGAGGATTTCGCCATGCCTTAGTTCGCCCACCATGGTGGCAGCTCCCAAGGAAATCTCGTCCATGCCGTCTTTGCCCCAAACAACCAGCGCATGCTTTGCACCCAAATTCTTGAGTACGCGAATTTGAATGCCTACAAGGTCAGGATGAAACACGCCCATCAAGATATTGGGCGCAGCTGCAGGATTGGTGAGTGGCCCTAAAATATTAAAGATTGTTCGCACCCCAAGCTCGCGACGGACCGGCGCTACATTTTTCATTGCGGGATGGTGATTAGGAGCAAACATGAAGCCCAATCCGATTTCATTAATACAACGCGCAACTTGTTGCGCTTGAAGATTAATCTGTGCTCCTAAAGCCTCGAGCACGTCGGCACTTCCTGACTTGGAAGATACCCCGCGATTGCCGTGCTTCGCGACCTTCGCCCCTGCTGCGGCAACCACGAACATCGACGCTGTAGAAATGTTAAAAGTATGCGAACCGTCGCCGCCCGTACCTACAATATCGACAAAGTGCGGGCCACCATCCACCTCGACGTGATTTGCAAACTCACGCATCACTTGGGCAGCAGCGCTGATTTCGCCAATCGTTTCCTTCTTAACCCGCAAACCCATTAATAGCGCGGCAGTGACGGCAGGCGACAACTCACCACGCATGATCATGCGCATCAGCGCAAGCATTTCGTCATGAAAAATTTCACGATGATCAATACAACGTGTTAGTGCCTCTTGAGGTGTAATCGTCATTGCTCTAACCTTGATCAGTGTTTCAGAAAACGATCGAGCATTGCCATGCCATGCTCAGTATCGATGGATTCTGGATGAAATTGCAGGCCTTCGATTGGCAACTCCCGGTGTCGAACACCCATGATTTCACCATCTTCGGTTTGCGCCGTAACCGACAAACTGTCGGGCAAGGTGGCGCGCTCGATAGCTAGCGAGTGATATCGGACGACTGAGAATTGGCGCGGCAGGCCTGTAAAAACACCTTGATCCTGATGCGAAACAAGGCTTGACTTCCCATGCATCACTTGCTGAGCCCTTATTATTTTTCCACCAAAGACCTGTCCAATGGACTGGTGACCAAGACAGACCCCCAAGATCGGAATTTTCCCGCAGAAGTGCTTAATCGCTTGCATGGAAATACCCGCTTCATTGGGTGTGCAAGGCCCCGGTGAAATGACCAAGTGGCTTGGCTGCAATTGTTCTAAGTCATGCAAGTTAGCGGCATCGTTTCGTACCGTTACAACTTGCGCTCCTAAAGCCCGAAAATACTGAACTAAGTTATAGGTGAAGGAATCATAGTTATCGATCATGAGTAGCATAGCTGTAATCCTATCGACGAGTCAGATGGCTAAACGAACAAGCTCAGTGAACCAATCAACTCAGTGTTCAAGCCCGTTTTCCACAAGCTCTGCGGCCT
>VGHV01000362.1 GCA_016868095.1 Betaproteobacteria bacterium | reverse complement strand
TGGGACTTACCAATTTTCTTGTCGATGCGGGCATTCCTAATCAAGCCATCGACTGGGTACAGTCTTATATCCAAAGTCCGCAGGCTTTTTTGTTGGCCGCGGTATGTTTTATCGCATTAGCGGGCGCGCTTATGGAAATTTACGCTGCGCTCGTGGTGCTTGTACCTTTGATGCTTCCCCTGGCAATGAGCTATGGCATCCACCCTGTCCACTTTGGGATTGTGTTTCTTGCCACCTTAGAGATGGGTTTCTTGTGCCCACCCGCAGGGATGAATCTTTACTTTGCAAGTGCGGTTTTTAGAAAACCATTGCGCATTGTGATGACCTCTATTTTGCCTGCACTACTTGCGATTTTTGTGGGGAGTGCTCTTATTGCATTAATGCCTGAGATATCTCTTACCCTGCCTAAAGCATTCAATAAATTATAAAAAAAAGCCCGGGCATTCCCGGGCGAAATTCCTCACCGTTTTCGTGAGAAGGAGACAACCGCGATGCAGTGCGGTTGAGTCAATGTAGGCTATAAACATTGCGCCTTGATGACCATGATTGCGGCCGTCATGAATCGGTCATTGGCAACGGCGAAACTAGCGTTCTAGTTAAGGAGATCATCATGGCGAAAATTCAGCACCCACTTCAGTTGTCATCTCGTCGCGGTTTCATAGGTGGTGTCGCGTCGGTTTCGGCCGTGGCGGCGCTTGCAGGTACGTTAGCTTCGTGCTCGAGCTCAGATGAGCCTATTGAGTTTCGCTACGGTGTTGCAAGCGGCGATCCACTCAGCGACCGTGTGATCCTATGGACGCATGCGAAGCCTATCGTGGGCGAAGGCTCGATAAGTCTTCAATATGAAGTTGCTAGCGATATCAATTTTACATCGATTGTGAGTAGTGGTGAGGTCATGTCAACCCTGGATACGGGCTTCACCGTCAAGGTTGATGCGCTCGGCTTGAGTCCTGGCAAGACCTACTTCTACCGATTCCGTCGCGGCGACGATCGTTCCCCAGTAGGTACAACTCGGACGCTACCCGATACCAGCACGAGCGAAGTACGTTTTGCCGTGTTTTCTTGCTCAAACTATCCAGCTGGTTTTTTTAACGTGTACGCGGAAGCGGCCAAAAGCGATGCACAGTACGCGATTCATCTGGGTGATTATATTTATGAGTACGCTAGTACAGGCTATGCGTCGGACCAGGCAGCGAAGCTCGGTCGCGTTTCTGATCCACTCAATGAAATTTTGAGCTTAGCCGACTACCGCAAGCGCTATGCTCATTATCGGTCCGATGCAGATTTGCAGGCTCTTCACGCGAAAATGCCGATGATCGCGGTATGGGATGATCATGAAATTGCAAACGACGCCTGGAAAGATGGCGCGGAAAACCACGATCCTAGTAAGGAAGGGACCTGGGCAGCTCGAAGGACTGCAGCGCTTGCCGCGTATCATGAATGGATGCCGATACGCAGCGCGACTGATCGGTTGATTATTTACCGCAGTTTTGATTTTGGAAATTTGTTAAGCCTACATATGCTCGACACCAGGCTTGTGGGTCGCGACCAGCAGATTCCCATTGAAGACCTGGCGGGACTAAGCGGTGCGGCCAAACAAGCAAGCGCAACAGCAAGCTTTAGCGCTCCAACCAGGCAACTGCTAGGCAGCTCGCAAGCAAACTGGCTCAATAGCCAAATGGCTGCAAGCAAAGCAACTTGGCAGGTTTTAGGCCAGCAAGTGCTGATGGCGCGCATGGAGTTTCCTGTGTCTGTCTTGGCTGCGTTGAATCCGAGTGATACATCGGCCGAGGCCCAGGCAGCAGGCTCAAAAGCCGTGAGCGACTACTTGACCGCGAAGGCAACGCCTGCAGCGCTACGTACGCCGATGCAGCTTGCTCTTATGGACCCCAAGACAAATCCGAAATTAGGCTATAACCTCGACGCCTGGGATGGATACATTGTTGCTCGCGAGAGTCTACTCGGAGCGGCTGCCCAGTTAGGCAAAAAGCTCATCTCTCTTGCTGGCGATACCCATAACGCCTGGCACAGCAAGTTGAGCCTCATGGGCTTAGCCAATCCAGCGATGGCAGGTATGAAGGTTGGCGAGGAATTTGCAACATCGAGTGTCAGCTCACCTGGCATCGAATCTTATCTGAGCTTGCCCCCAGCGCAGATTAAAGGGATCTTTGAGGGCGTTGTTGATGATCTGCGTTGGATGGACCCCTCGCGCCGAGGTTATTTAAAAATGATCTTTACCGCGAATGAAGCTCGCGGCGAATGGTATTTTGTGAGCACGGTGAGTGAGAAGAATTACAGCGTGAGTCTTGGAAAGACGGCAAGTTTCGGGCAATAAGCCTTAGTGCGAGCAGGCTTGCTCACTAAAGTGCCATAGTCGGTCGGCGAGACCCGACTGTGCCGCAAGTGGGCTCACGGCAGCGACGCGACAATCAGCGAAATACATACCGCTTTGTTCGGTGCTTGCATGGTCAATACAATGAAGCGTTGTTGCCGCACCTTCTTCGGGGCTTAGCATCGGCCGCAACCGCAGTAAAGGTCTTAGTAAGCCGGGCACGCTTCGCCAGATCTCGGTTGCGACAACCCCAGGGTGAAGGGCATAGCAACTGATCCCCGTGTGCTTTAAGCGCTGCGCAAGCGATTTAGTATAAAGAATATTACAAAGCTTGGAGACCGCGTATTCCGAAACGCCCGTCAGCGATCTTGTCGGACTTTGCAGGTTTTCCCAGGGAATCGAGCGTGCCATCCAATGAGCACGGCTTGCTACATTAATGATGCGAGAAGGTGAGTTGCTTTGTAGCCGGTTCAAGAGACCTTGGGTGAGCAGAAAGTGACCAAGATGATTCACGCCAAAGGCCATCTCGTAAGACTGCTTCGTTTGCCCCTTGAGCCCGGCCACACCGGCATTGTTAATGAGTAAACAAATGGGAAGATCAAGGGCGATCACTTGCTTCACGCAAGCCCGAACCGAATCAAGGTCATCAAGGGCGAGCGGTACATAGTGGGGACGACTACGCACCCCGAGTTGAAGGATCTCGTCGATCACTGCTTGGGTTCTTTGTTCAGAGCGTCCAGCCAGAATCAACTGATAGCCCCGTCTTGCAAGTGTCAGGGCAGTGACCCGGCCAATACCCGTGTTGGCGCCGGTGATTAGGGCAACGGACTGCTTCATCGATTGGACATGTTCATACGTGATCATAAACAAGCTACTAAGTCTGCTACGTGACAACAGGAGAATTGCATGATG
>VGHV01000361.1 GCA_016868095.1 Betaproteobacteria bacterium | reverse complement strand
AGCGCTTCTCATCACAGGCACCACGCGCCGCCCGACTGGGGTACTGTTCCGCTAAGACGTTGGATGCATCGATGGCTACTCGATCCTGAAACCGATGGTAATCACCAGGCTGCCGTAGATCGCTTTATAGCGCTTTTAATTGTTGCGAACCTTGCTGCACTGGTTTTTGAGCATGTTCCAGCAATTTACGGGCCTTATAAAGAATGGTTCCACTGGTTTGACATCGTTTCAGTTGCGATCTTTACCGTTGAATACCTTGCCCGCTTTTATTTAGCACCGGAAGATGCAGAGTTTGCTAAGCAAAAGAATCCACGCCTTAGCTATGTGTCGAGCCCTTTTGCGCTGATCGATCTTGCAGCGATTTTGCCATTTTATCTGGCTGCGTTCGTCAGTATCGATTTGCGGATGCTTCGGGCGCTTCGATTGCTCCGAATTTTAAAACTATTCCGGGTGCTCATACCTGCTGTTAAAGAATTTCAGGCATTAAATCAAGGCCGTACTTTCAGGCAAAAAGTTCACGCACTCGTCTGGCCGGGTGAATTCGGCGGACGCCTCCATGATTACTTTGACACCTTCATTATGGTATGGGTCGTTGTATCAGTGAGTGCGGTGGTTCTTGAGTCTGTCGCATCGATTCATTACGTACTAAATCTTGAATTCATCATTCTCGATACGATTGCCGTTGGCGTTTTTACGCTTGAATACCTCATGCGCTTTTATTCGGTCGTTGAGACTAAAGGGTTTAGACATCCAGTGGCTGGTCGACTCCGCTATGCCAAGACCGGTAATGCGCTTGTGGATTTATTAGCGGTTCTGCCATTCTTTTTAGAGGCATTTCTTCATCACCTGTTCGATCTCCGATTCTTGCGAGTCTTCCGTTTACTGCGACTACTGAAGCTCACTAAATACACGGGTGCGACGTCGACCTTGGTCATTGTTGTCAGACGCGAATGGCCAGTGATGGCAGCAGCAACCTTCATTATGTTGCTACTCGTGGTGCTGACTGCCAGTCTTGGTTATCTTTTTGAACATGAGGCGCAGCCAGATAAATTTGAAAATATTCCAGCCTCCATTTATTGGGCTGTGATTACTTTGGCGTCAGTCGGATATGGGGATATTTCGCCGGTTACGCCCGTTGGCCGGATCATGACCATCATTCTTGCCTTGCTTGGTATTGGTATCTTTGCAATTCCTGCAGCGCTGTTGTCATCAGCCTTCAGTGATCAGCTTCGCATTGAACGCGAGACGCTGGCCAATGAGCTTTACGCCATGATGGCCGATGGGCAAATCTCAACCGATGAGCAAGAAATCATTGACCGAGAAGCCAAGCGACTGCACCTCAGCCGCGACGAAGTAAACCGGCTTATCGATAAAGCCCGAAGAGAACGGGAACTCAAGCATGACCATAAAGGACTGACACTGACAAAACTTGTAGAGCGACCCGATGTCGCAATCGAGCGCTATCGCGAGCTAATTGGGCAGATGCGCCAGATCGCTCTTATGGTCGACAAACCAACCATGGACAAACTAGTCGACGATCCCGATCGAACGACGGCCTTTGAACGCAGGATATGGCGTTCACTGCGTGACAATATGAAAAATTAGTGGTGTACTTCGCCCTTAAATTTCTACTTTGCTCCCAAGCTCAACCACCGAACCCATCGGCAATTTGAGAAAGTCTGCAGCACCGCTTGCATTTAGGTGCATTTGTGCAAAGACTTTTTCACGCCATTGAGCCATCCCACCGCCGGTTGTCGGGATCACAATGTCACGAGATAAAAAGTAACTCGTTGCCATAGGGTCCATAGGGACGCCTTTTGAAATCATGGCTTCGAGCGCTAGAGGTAGATTATGATCGTTATTGAACCCGTAATCGACAAGTACCTCCCAGGCATCATTACCCAGGCTACGAATTTGCAAACGTGAGGCGTCATCGATCATCGGCAATTCGAGATTACGAACCGTAACGAACAGATTGTATCGATGAAGGACCTTGTTATGCTTTAAGTTATGTAAAAGGGCATTAGGCACCACCCCCATTTGGCTGGTTAAGAAGACTGCAACGCCTTCGACCCTGGCAGGTGGATTAATATGAATCGATGATAAGAACGGTTCAAGCCTAATCGATTGAACTTTCAAGGCCTCATTGAGCAATCGCCTACCGTCGTACCAAGTACGCATCAGCAAATAGACGACTGCACCAATCGCCAAGGGAAACCATCCGCCTTCTAAAAATTTGAGCAAATTAGAGGCGAAGAACAAAACGTCAATCACGAAGAAGAAGCTTGTCGCTGCAACACAGACTAGCCACGGGTAGTTCCAAGCGTAGCGGATCACAAAAAATGTCAGTATCGTTGTGATAAGCATATCAAGCGTTACCGCAATACCGTAGGCTGCAGCGAGGTTCGAAGAGGATTTAAAGAGGCCAACTGCCAAGATGATCGCGCAAAACAAACCCCAGTTGACAAAAGGCACATAAATTTGGCCACCGTCTTTTGCACTCGTGTGGATGATTTGCATGCGCGGCAAATAGCCAAGTTGGATGACCTGTTTGGTCACACTAAAGGCTCCCGAGATCAGCGCCTGTGAGGCAATAACGGTGGCTAAAGTGGCCAAGATTACAAGCGGCAGCAGAAGCCAAGAAGGTGCGAGAGCAAAAAATGGATTTCTAGCTGCACTTGGGTCTCCGAGTAGGACCGCTCCTTGTCCGAAGTAATTCAAAAGCAACGAAGGCATCACGAGTGCAAACCAAGCGATGCGAATCGGCCTTGGCCCAAAGTGTCCCATGTCTGCATACAGTGCCTCGCCGCCAGTCACACACAACACCACTGCACCAAGCAACACAAAGCTGACACCTGGTTGTTCCATGATGAATCGCAGCGCATAGAGCGGGCTGATCGCAAGCAGAATTTCCGGCTTGGAAGCAATCTGCAATACGCCAAGCGACGCAATGCTTACGAACCAAATGAGTGTGATTGGTCCGAAGAATCGACCAATTCCGTCGGTGCCCCGGCGTTGGAGTGAAAACAAAATGAGCAAAATTAGCAAGGTGGTGGGCACAACCGCCTGTGTAAGCATTGGCGAAATCAACGCCAAACCTTCAACAGCCGATAGCACTGAGATCGCTGGCGTGATGACACCGTCGCCATAAAAGAGGCAGGTGCCAAAATACCGACAAGAAATAGGAAGCGTTTTAAACCAGGCCTATCACCAACCGACTCACTCGCAAGTGCAAGCATGGCGACC
>VGHV01000360.1 GCA_016868095.1 Betaproteobacteria bacterium | reverse complement strand
CATGGCACAAATCCACCTCGATGGCGGACAATACCGCAAGGACATTGCCTGGCGTGCACGCCGCAACCATGGCACAAGCTCATAGCTCAGATAGGATGAAATGCCGATGACAGGCATCATGGATCAGGCAAGGGAGTACTTCCTCGGACTGCAATCAGGGATCGTGCAAGCACTCGAATCACTCGATGGGCAAGCCTTTGCGCTTGACCAGTGGGATCGTCCTGAGGGTGGCGGCGGCATATCGCGTGTAATCGAGGCAGGCGCATTATTTGAACGCGGCGGCTGTAATTTCTCACACGTCATGGGTGATCGACTGCCGCCCTCGGCAAGTGCGCACCGACCAGAACTAGCCGGCCGTCGCTGGGAGGCCATGGGCGTTTCATTAGTATTGCATCCACGTAATCCCTATGTACCAACGGTCCATATGAACGTTCGTCTTTTCATGACATTCACGAGTGACCAAGCGCAAAAGGACGCCGACGGTTGGTGTGGTGGCGGTATGGATTTAACGCCCTATTACGGTTTTGAAGACGATGCCAGGCACTTTCATCAGCAATGCAAAGACGCGCTCGATCCCTTTGGCAAGCAATGGCACCCGCGCTTCAAACGCTGGTGCGACGAGTATTTTTTTCTCAAACACCGTCGGGAAGCGCGCGGGGTTGGCGGCATTTTTTTCGACGACTTAAGCGAACCGAGCTTAGAAGAAGCTTTTGCGCTAACGCGTTCGGTGGGCGACTCGTTTTTAAGTGCCTACGTTCCAATTGTTGAAAAGCGACGTTCCACTGCCTATGGGGAGCGCGAGCGCGACTTCCAGGCCTATCGTCGCGGGCGGTATGTTGAATTCAACTTGGTGTTTGACCGTGGCACCTTATTTGGTCTGCAATCGCAAGGAAGAACCGAATCGATCCTCATGTCGATGCCGCCCATCGTGAAGTGGCGCTACGACTGGCATCCCGAGCCGGACAGCCCTGAAGCATCGTTGTACGAATTGATTAAGCCAAAGGATTGGGTCTGACCAGGCTTGCTGTTGGTTCACCGAGTTGGGGTTGGCTCGGTGGCAGTTTTGACCCCCCACACCTTGGTCATCTAGCCCTCGGACATGCCGCCAAGCTTGCGCTTGGGCTTGATCAACTCCGTTTTATGCCAACGGGTCAGTCCTGGCAAAAGCAATCCGAAAAGCTCAACAGCCTTCAATATCGCCCCAATACCGCGCAGCGTCTGGCCATGTTATCAAGCTTGCTATCGACTTCTGATCGCTCTTTTTTTGACATTGATGATCGCGAGATAAGGCGCTATGAGGTAAGTGAACAGCCCACTTACACCATCGATACCGTGAAAGAATTGGCCCGAGATCATCCTGATAAGCGACGTGTGATGATTATCGGTGCGGATCAGCTTAGAAATTTGCCAAGTTGGAAGCACTATGGCGCGCTTCTCGATTATGTGCATCTTGCGGTAACAAGCCGTCCAGGCTTTGGGCTTCAAGATCTGCCTCAAGCCGTCGAACAACTCGTTCAGCAGTTCGGCTGCGATCACTTGCCCTGGAAGAGTCACGGGCACATCGTTTTCTTTTCGATGTCACCCGTGCCCATCTCCTCGACGCAGCTGCGGCGAGAACTGGCTACATGGACTTCACTTAGTGAGCCGCGCCTAGGTGCCCATGCCGAGGCACAAGCGCTGAAAGGTTTTCTCGGAGCGCCATTGTTGGACTATATTAGGCAACACGGGCTGTATCGGCCGATCCTGGCAGACTCAGAACAGGATCCACAAAGATCTCATTGAAGGAACGATATGGATATAAGAAAACTTCAGCGGGTCATCGTCGATGCGCTTGAGGATGTAAAGGCACAAGATATTAAAGTCTATAACACCAGAGCTCAAAGCGATCTATTTGATAGGGTCGTGATCGCGAGCGGCACCTCGAACCGCCAGACGAAAGCACTCGCATGGCGGGTTGCACAACAGGTCAAAGCCGCTGGAGGCGAGATTCTTGCCGTCGAAGGCGAGGCAACTGGCGAATGGGTCTTGGTCGATGCGGGCGATGCCGTCGTGCACATTATGCAACCCGCAATACGCAGCTATTACCGGCTTGAAGAAATTTGGGGTGACAAACCGGTCCGTATGAAACTTGGCACAACGGCAAGCCGGCGTGCCAAGGAAGACGACGCTTAGCGAATCTCATGGCTTGCCAGCTAATCGCTTGATGACTACCGCCACCATGCCGACATGTGTTGTCCGCTGATTAGCCGATGCGCAGTCTTGTATTAACGGTAGGGCATAAACCTGCCTCTTGGATCGATGAGGCATGTAAACAATACAGCGAGCGCTTACCCAAGGAGTGGCAAATCCAATGGCGCGAACTTCGCGCCGAGCCTCGTAAATCAAATAGCTCGACGCTCCAATGTATGCAACAAGAGGCTCAGCGTATCGAAGCCTCGCTTCAGACTGGCAAATTTTTGCTGGTCGCACTTGATGAACGAGGCCGCAGTCTTACTTCGGTTGAGTTTGCCGCGCAATGCAAACAATGGCACGAACAAGCCGAAGAGCCAGCCTTTGTGATTGGCGGCGCAGATGGCTTGCATCCCAGCATCCGCGATAAAGCCCGATTCATCTTAAGGCTCTCCCATATGACCTTGCCGCACGGCCTTGTAAAAGTACTAATTGCCGAGCAATTGTTTCGCGCATGGTCTATTCTTCAACAACACCCCTACCATCGCGCCTAAGAAAGCCTGTGACTGCCCTTCCGATTTATCTCGCATCAAAAAGTCCAAGAAGGCTTGAATTGCTACAATTTTTGCCAGTTTCGGTGGCATTGCTTTTGCCACAAGACGATGAAGACGCAGAAGCTCTCGAAGCAAATCGCGACAGCGAATCACCAAGCGATTACGTCAAACGCGTTGTCGATGCAAAAGCACTTGCCGCGCTTGCGCGTATGAAGGCGCAGTCTCTGCCGAAACGGCCTATCCTAGTTGCTGACACCACGGTTGCCATCGGTGGTCGGATTCTCGGAAAGCCCAAAGACGCCGATGAAGCCATCAACATGCTACAAGATTTATCCGGACGACGGCATCGCGTGATTACTTCGGTGGCTTGTGTAAAAACTTCAGAGCGTATTGTTATGCGCACTGAAGTCGCCAAGGTGTGGTTCGCTCGTCTTCGTGACCATGAGATTCGTGCCTACGTCGCAAGCGGCGACCCGATGGATAAAGCAGGGGCTTATGGTATTCAGGGACAGGCGGGAAGCTTTGTAAGACGAATCGAAGGGACGCAAAGTGGGATCATG
>VGHV01000359.1 GCA_016868095.1 Betaproteobacteria bacterium | reverse complement strand
ACGGTATGCCAGCAAGCCAGGGGATGAGCGATGATTTAAGCGAGTGGGGCAGTATCAAGGCGTGGCTAAACCCAAGGCTGCGGACTTGCCGGGCGAGCACTTGCCGCTTTCGCCACTGTAGCCGTCCGTGGGACTCCTGAAAGCGCAGAATCTGGGGCCGTTGGGGCATCGCCTCGAACACATCGGCGATGACGCCATCGGCCAGCACGGCACATCGCCCCGACCCTTCCGCCAGGGCGATGTGTTCGAGCAGAGGCTGGGTCATGACGGCATCGCCCACCCAATTAGGAGGGACAATCAGCCAGCGTTCGTGCTTAGTGGCCGTGCGCCTTCTCCCCGGCCTTGAGCTTGTAGGCGGTGCCGCAATAAGGGCAGTTCACGAGGTCGGCTTTCGTGACATCGAGAAACACCCGCGGATGCTGATTCCACAAGCTCATCTTCGGGTTGGGACAAAAGGCTGGTAGATCTGCCGCAAGTAATTCAACGGCTGCAAGATCAGGGCTTGCTTTGCTCTGGGTATCGCTCATGCTCATCATTCCTGCAACAGGGTCTCAGACAGCGGTGAGCCAGTGGGCGTAACGTTCGGCACGACCGTTGACGACATCAAAAAACATATTTTGCAGTCGTTCGGTCACCGGACCACGCGCACCGGCGCCAATACAACGATCGTCGAGTTCGCGGATCGGGGTCACCTCGGCTGCTGTTCCCGTAAAAAAGAGTTCATCAGCACAGTACATTTCATCGCGGGTAATTCGCTTTTCTTTGACCTCGATACCGAAATCCTGGGCAATGGTGATGACCGCATTTCTCGTGATCCCATCGAGGCAGGATGCGAGGTCGGGCGTGTAAAGCACACCGTCGCGTACCATGAACACATTCTCTCCGGCACCTTCTGACACATAGCCTTCGGTGTCGAGCAAGAGGGCTTCGTCGTAGCCATGAGCGGTGACTTCGGCATTCGCGAGAATCGAGTTGACGTAGTAACCGCTCGCTTTGGCACGGACCATCGACACATTGACGTGGTGTCTCGTGTAGGAGGAGGTTTTCACTCGGATGCCTTTGGCCAAACCATCTTCGCCCAAATAAGCGCCCCAGGGCCAGGCAGCGATGGCAACATGGATGCTGTTGCCAAGCTTTGAAACCCCAAGCTTTTCAGAGCCCACCCAAACGATCGGCCTGATGTAACAGGACTCGAGTTTGTTTTCGCGTACCACAGCACGCTGCGCATCGATCAGCGTTTGTTGGCTAAAGGGGATCTCCATTTGGAAGATCTTGGCTGAGTTGAATAAGCGCTTTGTGTGTTCGGTGAGCCTGAAAATCGCGGTGCCCTTGACCGTGTTGTAGGCACGTACCCCTTCGAAAACGCCCATGCCGTAGTGCAGCGAATGGGTCAACACATGGATGTTGGCGCTGCGCCAGTCCACCATCTTTCCGTCAAACCAAATCAGCCCATCGCGGTCAGCCATCGACATGGCATCTACTCCTCAAAGAAAGCAATCATGAATCAAAAGGGCGCAGGCTAAACCATCCAAGCCTTGGTTGCCCGTCTTTTGAGGGCAATTTCGCGGCAAAGAGGACGCTGCACCAGCAACTTGGAACATTCTAGCGAATGAGCGGGCCAAGCTTGGCAACATATTCGCGTACCATGGCCAGAAACAACTCAAAAATACTCCCAATGATCCGTAGCCTGCGCTTTCAAATGGGCCTTCTGGCAACGCTCCAAGCCCTCTTGCTGACCAATAATGTGACGCTTGTCGCCGTTAACGGCCTGGCAGGCTACCAACTTGCGAGCGAGAAATGGATGGCGACCCTGCCAGTTACAGGCTATGTGCTCGGTGGGGCGGTTTGGGCTATGCCTGCGGCGCTTTTTATGCGGCGTTTTGGTAGGGCTTCTGGCTACGCGTTGGGATCGCTGGCTGCAGTCCTCGGTGCTGTCATTACCTGGTATGCCGTAACGAGTTCGAATTTATGGCTACTTTGTTTCGGTACTTTTGTTTGCGGCCTTTATAACGCTTTTGCGCAAAGCTATCGCTTTGCTGCTGCAGACGTCGCCGATGCCCACGACCCGAGCTTTAAGGCTAAGGCTATTTCGCTCGTGCTTACTGGCGGGATTGTCGGTGGGGTGCTTGGACTGGAGCTTGCTAACTGGTCCAGAGGCGCGCTTGAGCAGGCCTTTGCTGGCTCGTACTTGAGCTTGTCTGGTTTTGCCATCCTTTCTTTATTGCTTTCATCGTTGTTGCGGCTCCCAGAATCCAAAGGCCCAGCCTCAGTTGCTGACGGCGAGGTAAGGCCGCTTTCGGAAATCTTGCGTCAGCCCGCGGTCAGTCTTGCCATTCTCAGTGCGGCCATCGGCTACGGGGTGATGAATCTTTTAATGGTCGCAACTCCGCTTGCCATGGAAGTCTGCGGGCATAGCTGGCCATCGACCACGATGGTGCTGGAGTGGCATGTGATTGGCATGTTTGCGCCCGGACTGATCACCGGATCGTTAATCAGCCGCTTTGGCGTCATGCGCATGCTGATTGCTGGGGTTGCGCTGAATCTTATAGCGATGGTTGTGGCACTGATGGGAACGAGCGTTACACACTTTCTGGTGTCGATGGCCTTAATTGGGGTTGGCTGGAATTTTATGTATACCGGGGGCACCACCTTGCTCACCCAGTCTTATCGCCCCGTTGAGAAAAACAAGGTCCAGGGTTTTATGGATATGTGCGTTTTTTGTGTAATGGTGAGTTCATCAGCCTCATCGGGTGCCTTGCATTTTATGAATGGTTGGAACGTTCTTAATATGATTGCCATTCCTTTGGTGGCAACCGTACTTGTCTATGCGGCTTGGCTTAGTTGGCAAAAGGCCGCTCCGAAGGCGGTCTAGGCCTTGTTAGTGGTCAAAAACTTGAGACCAAAGCGCTTGAACTGCCTGCGACTCAGCGCCAACTAATTGAGGATCGACTCTTGCATACCGCGCTTCGTTCAAGCGCAGTCCATGTTGCAAGCTCCGATAGCGTCGATACGCGTTTGCAGCATCGATCGCAAGCGAGGCATCGATCAAACCCGCTTGGGCGGCGCGCTGTAGCAAAGCGATGTTGCCAGCGTTATCGAGCAAACTCGGATGTTTATGGCTATGTGCAAGGACCAGGTATTGCGTCATGAATTCAATATCAACCATGCCACCGGCGTCATGTTTCAAATCAAATTCAGCACTACGATTCGGGTGGCCTGCGTGCATGCGCTTTCGCATATCGCTGACTTTTTCGGCCAGGGCTTTAGGATTGCGGCTGGCCCTGAGAATGT
>VGHV01000358.1 GCA_016868095.1 Betaproteobacteria bacterium | reverse complement strand
AATGGCTGACACTCAAGAAGCGAAGCTTGAAATGCAAAAGGTCAGTGCCATAGCTTCTCCCGAGCCTCAATCGCCGGTACCCTCCCCAGAGGCGCAAGCGCCGGTACCCTCTCCAGAGGCGCAAGCACCGGTAACCTCCCCCGAGCTTCAACCGCCTGCGCCCTCACCCGAGGATATTCGACTTAGCATCGAAAAGGCTGGGCTCGAGCTGATCGAGACTTCCAAGCAGGTGGATGCAGACTCGGGAGCAGCTCAAGCGAAGCCAAGAGTGGTTCGAAAGCGCAAGCCGCTCGCAAAAACGGAAGAAGAACCCCTACAAATGGTAGAGACATCCCGAAAGGAGTAGGCCTCAGGCCTCAGCATCATCGCTCCAGCGACCTATGTAATGAGCGAAAAGACGATTCGATTGGTTGATCAACGGTATCAGGCGCGGCCCATGCCAGCGCCTGAGCCGGGACTTGTGAGCAGTCTTTTGAAGGATCAACTCGGACGTAGGCTTCATGACCTTCGGGTCTCAGTGACCGATCGCTGCAACTTCAGGTGCTCTTATTGCATGCCGAAGTCGGTTTTTGATCGCGACTACGTGTTCTTGCCGCAGTCCGCGCTGCTGTCGTTTGAGGAAATCCATCGTCTCGTCCGCGTCTTTTTGACCCTCGGCACGGAAAAAGTACGTATTACGGGTGGTGAGCCTTTGCTACGTAAACACCTTGAGCGTTTGATCGAGATGCTGGCAAACCTAGGCACGTCATCCGGAAAGCCACTCGATCTCACGCTTACCACCAATGGCGCCTTGCTGCGCAAGAAAGCTCGCGACTTACGTGACGCGGGCTTGAGTCGATTGACGGTAAGCCTAGACGCTATCGACGACCGAGTGTTTCGGAAAATGAATGACGTCGAATTTCCAGTTGCGGATGTCTTGGACGGTTTAAGCGCAGCCAAAGAGGCTGGTTTTACCGACATGAAAGTCAACATGGTGGTTCAGCGGGGTGTGAACGAGCATCAAATCCTGCCAATGATTGAGTACTTCCGCCACTCGGGACACATTCTTCGCTTCATCGAGTTTATGGACGTTGGCTCGAGTAACGGATGGACCATGACTTCGGTCTTTTCGAGCTCAGAAATTCTAAAACTTGTTGAAAGTCAGTACCGCATTCATCGGCTTGCCGAAAACTATGCTGGCGAGGTCGCCCGGCGTTGGGCATTTGACGATGGCAGTTTGGAGTTTGGACTCATCTCTTCGGTGAGTGAGCCTTTTTGTCATAGTTGCACCAGGGCGCGCCTGTCGACGGATGGAAGACTTTACAGCTGCCTTTTCGCCAGCGAGGGCTGGGATTTGCGAAGTCTGCTTCGAGGCGGTACTCCCGAGGGCGATCTTGCCGCTTCGATTGCTGCGTTTTGGCATCAGCGGCTTGACCGCTACTCCGAACTTAGGACCGACGCAACGAGCAGCCTTCGCAAGCGTCAAAAGATAGAGATGAGTTACATCGGCGGATGATCGCGCTAAGCCAGTCAAGCCTGCCAGCAACCACCGCAATCACGGCAAAGGATGAACACGGCCTGACGCGTGAGGTCATGATCGCTGGTGAACACCCTTTATGTATTTACTTCGATAAGCGAGAGATGGTTACGCTTATGACCTTAGGCCGTGCTCCGGAATTACTCACATTGGGATGGTTATTGAATCAACGGATCATTGAGCAGGCGAGCGATGTTTCAAGTATTCAAGTTGACTGGGACATCGGTGCTGCCGCCGTGACCAGTCGGACGCTTGCCTTAGCGGGAGAGTCATGGTGGGAGCAGCCAGAGCGTCTTGCTCGTTTCGAGGCACGCATGGATCGCAAGACCGTGACCACCGGATGCGGTCAGGGAACCATGTATAGCGACTTAATGGCAACCGTGCGTTCAGACGCTGAAAGCCTCGGATCCTTCAACGAAGCTTCAATCAGCAAATCACAGATTCATCGGGTCATCGCTCAGGCACGAAACCATCAGGCCGTTTACCAGGAAGCTGGCGGTGTCCACGCTTGTGCGCTTGCTGATAACAAGCCGGGGTCGGATGGAGGTTTTCTATACTTCGTTGAAGATGTTGGTCGCCATAACGCGGTTGATGCGATCACGGGCTGGATGTCGATGGAAGCGCAAGGTCCTGAGGATAAGATTTTCTACACCACGGGCAGGCTGACCTCGGAAATGGTGATCAAGTGTGCGCAAATGGGGATTGCAATTCTTCTGTCGCGGTCTGGCATTACAGCCATGGGCTACGAGTTGGCGCAAGAACTTGGCATCTGCCTGATCGGTCGTTGCCAGGGCAAACACTTTCTCGTCTACAGCCACCCCGAGCGCGTTGACTTCGAAAGCTGAGCAGGCATGCGAGAGATAACTTCAGCCGATGGCCTTAGCCCGAGAGCCAGGATAACTGGCTTGGTGCTGGCTGGCGGCTTGAGTCGGCGCATGCAAGTGGCGGCGAGCGGCCAAGAGCCTGTCGATAAGGCGCTTATACCTTGCGCAGGTAAGCCGCTGATTGCCTGGACCTTGCAGCGCTTACAGCCTCAGGTCGACGAGTTGTTGATTAATTGCAATCGAAGACACGAGGTCTTCGCTGCCATGGGACATCAAGTACTTGGCGACAAGCTTGAAGGCTTTGCTGGCCCACTTGCAGGTATGCATGCAGCCCTCCACGAACTCGCCCATCGTCCACAGCATGCGATGACGGCTCAATGGCTGCTTACGGTTCCCTGTGATTGCCCGTTTTTTCCTGAAGATATAGCCCAAAGCATGTTAGCTACTGCGAAGGAAGATTCGGAGCTGGTTGTTGCACGTAGTGCTGAAGCTGAACAGCCGGTATTTTTGCTGATGCGCCCTGCTCTGCTTGCTTCGCTTGAACACTTTTTAAAGCTTGGTCTTCGCAAAATTGATCAATGGTATCAATCACTTAATTATGTTTCTTGCGAATTCGACGAGCCTTTGGCTTTCCGTAACATCAATACGCCCGAGGACTTAATCGAGGCAGCATGCATTCTCGGTTCACCCCATCTTGACATCGAGGGCTTAGCGAAAGACATTCAGACGCTCGAGTCTGTCCAGTTTAAGGGGCCAAGCGCCGATCTGAGCCAAGCGCCGGAATCAATTCCTATGATTCCCATTGAAGCGCTACGTAAGGTTTTACTCGATCGACTGCGTCCTCTAGAGCGGTCTCAGTGGCTTTCCCTTGCCGATTTGAATGGGCAAGTGCTAACGCAAAGCCTGATATCGCCCTACAACGTACCATCGCATCAAAATAGTGCAATGGATGGTTTTGCCATAAG
>VGHV01000357.1 GCA_016868095.1 Betaproteobacteria bacterium | reverse complement strand
CCTGGCTGGCACGCTCTTTAAGTATGGGGAAATAGCCGTACATCCGCTCGATATCCTGACTGACCGCCGAATCGCTGCGGGTATATGCGCCCATCAGCAAATTCTCTTTTACCGTCAGCAAGGGGAATACCTCGCGCCCTTCAGGAACGTGGCTAAGTCCGAGCCTGACGATTGCATCAGGCTGCAATCCTTGAATGGATTGGCCCAAAAATTGGATCGTTCCCTTGCGTGGATCAAGAATGCCAGAGATCGTCTTCAAGATGGTCGTCTTTCCTGCGCCGTTTGACCCTAGCACGGTCACAATCGAGCCTTGGGGCACTTGCAAGGACACACCACGAATCGCTTGAACGGGTCCGTAGCTTGCCTCGACGTTGCTGAGGCTCAAGATGGGCTCTGTGCTTTGCATCAAACCTGTCCCAAATACGCAGCGATCACATCAGGGTGGGCTTGAACATCACTCGGTGTCCCCTGTGCCAACACCTTTCCAAAATTTACCGCCAAAACCCTGTCTGACACTCTGGAGACAAGCGACATGTCATGCTCAACCATCAAAACCGTAATGCCCAGTTCATCGCGAATATCCTGAATCCAATAGGCCATGTCATCAGTTTCCTCGACGTTCAAACCCGACGAAGGCTCATCGAGAAGCAGCAGCTTAGGCTCGGTACATAGGGCCCGGGCAAGTTCAACCACCTTTCGCACACCATAGGGAAGGCCTGCAACCGTTGCGTCGCGGTAGGCGGCAAGATCGAGAAAGTCGATGACCTTTTCCACGGCGCGACGATTAACGAGTTCACTGTCTCCCACCGACCGGGTAAAAAACATCTCGGCCAGTGGGCGCTTTGGCGTGTGAGCATGGCGCCCGATCAACAGGTTTTGCAGAACGGTGGCCTGCGCAAAAAGCTCAATATTTTGAAATGTTCTACCAATGCCCAGCTGCACCACCTGATCCGGCGACATATGACCAAGATCCTTGCCAAGAAAACGAATCTGGCCGGCACTCGCAGGATAAATCAAGCTGATAAGGTTGAAAATCGTTGTCTTACCAGCACCATTGGGACCAATAATCGTATAGATCTCACCCTGATTCACCGAAAAACTGACCTCATCGACGGCGAGCAAACCGCCAAAGCGCTTCGTCAAATGGTCGATTTCGAAAAAACCTTGCATCGTCGCCGACCTCAATGAACCCGCTCGGACTTGGTGTAGCTACGCTGGCGCTTAAACATGCCACGCTTATAAAGTGGAAATAATGAAAAATAAGTACGGATCTTGACCCAGGCACCGTAAAGCCCAAGCGGCTCAAAAATAACAAAAAGTATCATGATCAAACCGAACAAGGTCGCCTTAAGACCGGTCTGTCCTGATAAGGACTCCGGCAGCCAATCCTTGACCGTCGAGATGGCTTCGGGCAGGAGAATAATGAACATGGCGCCAAATATGGCTCCATGCAATGACCCAAGCCCGCCAATGACAACCATCATCAAAAATTCAATCGAAACAAGCACGGTAAACTGCTCTGGACTTAAGAATTTGATCTGATGGGCATAGAGCGCCCCTGCCAGACCTGTAATAGCTGCCGACAGCGCAAAGCTCAAAGTCTTATAACGGGCAAGATTAACGCCCATACTTTGCGCCGACACCTCCGAATCACGTATGGCTATCAGCGCCCGTCCAGTCGGCGCACGTAATAAGTTCTTCAAGGCAGTCGCAACAGCGACGATAAGGCCCAAGCATAAATAATAAAAACCTTGATCGGTCTCTAAGCTCCCAAGGATCAACTTCAAGGGAGCGACCATCATGCCCGCGTTGCCGCCAGTGACCGATTCCCACCGGGCAAGGCCCTCCTCAACAATAAACCCAAAGGCAAGCGTTGCAATGGCAAGATACAGCCCCGTCAGGCGCAAAGCCGGCAGTGCAATGGCAACCCCTGCAGCCGCACTCACCAACATGGCGATGGGCGCTGAAAACAAAAAAGGCCAACCTCTGGCCTGAAGGTAGGCCTCGGCATAAGCACCGATTGCCAGAAAGGCAGCATGCCCCATGGACATCTGACCGGTAAAGCCTGCCAGCAACATGAGTCCAAGCCCAACCAGGCCGCTGATAAAAATAAAGATCAGCTGTGTCTGAAAATATTCAGAAACAAACCATGGCGCAAGCAACAAACAAATTAGCAAGAGGCCATACCAAAAGGCCGTGTGCTTATCTTTGAAAAAAAGTAAATCCTGCTCGTAGCGGGTTTTAAAAATAAATCGCATTGTTCCTATACCAAGCTTTGGCCCTCGGCAGTCCTCTACAAAGCATGTTGAGTCCTCAAACCTTCTTGCGCCTCATCTGGCCAAAAATCCCAGACGGCTTCACCATCAACACTAAGAGAACGACGATATATGCTGCAATGTCCTTAAAGCCCTCAGGCAGATAAAAGCCCGCGAAGGCTTCGACCCAGCCAATCACAAGCCCTCCAACAATCGCACCAGGGATCGATCCAAAACCTCCTACGACAGCTGCCGGGAAGGCCTTGATGCCGATAAACCCCATGTTGTTGTGCACAAAGGTAATCGGCGCAAGCAACACGGCAGCAAGTCCGGCGACGGCTGCGGCGATCGACCAGATAAGGCTGTTGATCCGACGAACAGGTATGCCCATGTAATAAGCAGCCAACTGATTCTGCGAGGCAGCCTGCATCGCAATGCCGATTCTTGTGCCTTTGAAAAATACGTATAACAAAGCACATAGGACTGCAGTAATCAGCAAGATGGCCAGGTGATCGGTCGAAACAACGATCCCCGCAACGCGAATGACTTCATCCGACCAGGGCGCTTTAAGCGAGTGGGTGTCGGTTCCCCAACCCGGCACCATCGATGCGATGCCACGCATGGCAAAACCAGCTGCTAAGGTCACCATCACCGCCGAGAACGTTGGCATACCAATGATGGGCCGCAACAATAGGCGATCGAATAAGGCTCCAAATAATGCCATGACGATCAGACTTAAAGGCAAGGACAACCAAAAGCCCAAACCCATCAGGCTTGAAAATGTAAAGGCCACGAAAGCACCGAGCATCATCACATCGCCTTGCGCGAAGTTAACCACTTCGGTTGCCTTGTAGATGAGTACAAATCCCAGCGCTATCAGTGCATAAATACAGCCGATCGCAGCGCCTGAGATGAGCAGTTGCGCAACGTCGGTCATGCCTGAGCCTTAGCTCCCAGACCCATTGAACGGGCAATCACTTCTTTCATGATCTCGTTGGTACCGCCGTAAATGCGTTGTACGCGCGCGTCGGCCCAAGCTCTCGCTACCGGGTACTCCCACATGTAACCATAGC
>VGHV01000356.1 GCA_016868095.1 Betaproteobacteria bacterium | reverse complement strand
CTTCGATGATGGCATCTGCCAGCGTTTCGCTATCGTCATCAAGCATCGCTTCAAGCTCGTCTTCATCAACCTCCAGTCGCTGAGCAATCAACCCGCGCAGCGTCGGTGAATCAATGGCAGCGAGCATGTGTTCGGTGGTCAGCATCATCGAAGCGCTCCACGTATGGCTTTAATACCTGAAGGAATTTTCGCAAGAAAAGCGTAGCGCGGTCTTGGGAAACGATCAATGCAGCGAACACGCTCAAAGGCTTTGCTCTTAAACACTTACATGCACGAAGTCCCTAAGATGATGAACTCACCCACACCCGGGAGGTTCATACGCCTACCCGATTGGCCAGAACGACTCGCAGCGTTTATTGCCGAACAACGGCATCGTCCCTTTGCATGGGGTGAGCATGACTGTTGTCAGTTTGTGGCCCGAGCCATTGAAGCGATGACAGGCGTGAACCCACTTGCAGCGATCAGCTATCGGTCGGCCAAAGAAGCCCTACGGTTGCTCCGAGTCGAGCAAGGACTTGTTGGTGCAGTGACTCAAAGGCTTGGTGTATCCAAATCGGTCCGTTTGGCCATGCGCGGTGATGTGGTGCTGCTGGCAGGGCAAAAGCGCGATGCCTTGGGCATTGTGGTGGGCGAAGATGCACGCTTTGCCTCCCGTGAGGGCCTTGTCTCGGTTGCCGTATTGTCCTGTCGTGCAGCCTGGCAGGTTTGAATGCCGCAAGTTGCCGCTTACTTTGCAGCCGAATACTTAGCGGCCGAAATTGCATGGGCTGCCGTTGAAACCTTTACGCTTGATATCGTGGGCTTTCAGGCAGTGTCGGCTGCATCGACCTTTGCGATTGCTGCCGGTACGAGTCAATTACTAGCACGAAACGCCTCATCGCTTGCTGAGCAGGTCCGAGGCCAGCAGATTAACTTTCGATCATCCACTGCTGCGCGCCAGATGATTTACGGGCGCTACCTGGTGGGTGGCCCGATCGTGTTTGCCAAAGCCGGCAATATTCACTTTGATGGTGTGCGACAAAGCGCAGGGCCAGGCGACAATGCTTACCTGCACCTTGTCATTGTGCTTGCCGATCATGCACTTGATGCCATTGAATCGGTTTACTTTGGCGATGAAGTTGTGAGCCTTGCTGATACCAGTCTTGGAGGCATGGTGACTGCCGGGCGCTATGCCCAACGAGCGAGGGTTCGTTATGCCTTAGCGGGTGGCACGGCTTACCCTGAACTGATCGAGGAGTCTTCGGGGGCCTGGACGCAGTCCCATCGATTAACGGGTATTGCAAGCCTCTATGCAAGGCTTCAGTTCGATCCAAGTATTTATAGCGGTATACCGACCTTGCGCGCACTCGTGCGTGGGAAAAAAGTGTTTGATCCGAGAACGGGTCTCACAAGCTTTTCAAGTAACCCAGCGCTTTGTATTCGTGACTATCTCATGAGTCCCTATGGTCTTGGGGCAAGTGCTGATGAGATCGATGAGCCGAGTTTCATCGCCGCTGCCAATCTTTGCGATGAACCGGTGCAGGCCGCATCGGTAAGCCAGGTGCGCTATGCGCTTAATGGCGTCGTATCTTCAGAGACGCCCCCGCGCGAGGTGCTTGGCTCGATGCTCAGCAGTTGCGGTGGGCAGCTTATCTTTACCGATGGTCGCTATCGGTTAAAGGCTGCCCGCTTTGAGGTGCCATCGCGGGTGATTGATGCTGATGATTTGCGCGGTGCACTAAGTGTGCAAACCCGCGTGCCGCGGCGTGAGCTCTTTAATCGCGTCAGTGGCGTGATCGCTGATGCCCAGACGCTCTACACCCCAACCGAATACCCGGCCGTGTCAAGCGAGCACTTTCGCGCACTCGATGGAGGCGATGAGCTTGGGCTTAAGCTCGATCTGGGATTTACGACGGATCGGTTGATGGCCCAGCGCCTTGCCAAGATGGCGCTCATGCGGGCAAGGCAGGCGATCACCGTGGCCTTGCCCTGTAAGCCACGCTGCATGAATGTGGCCGTGGGCGATGTGGTGTCGCTGTCCCTTGATGCGCTTGGCTGGCACCTCAAACCCTTTCGGGTCATGGGCTGGGGGATGACGCCTGAGATGGGCGTCGATTTGCAGCTGCAAGAAGATGCACCGTCATCTTATGCATGGGATGCGAACGATGCCATCGATGATGCGCCCGATTCCTCACTAAGCTTATTGGGATCGATGGCAGCACCTGAAAACCTCCAGGTGCAAAGCACTTCGGCGATTCAACCCGATGGGACCACGCTTTCGAGTGCCCAGCTGAGTTGGAGCGCAATCGGCAGTGCGCTCATTGCAGGTTATGAGGTGCATTACCAACTAAGCGATGCAAGCACCTGGCAGATCGCCCAAACCACGGGTCATGCGATCATGCTTTCTGGGGTGTTTCTTGCAAGTTCCACCTATCGCTTTAAGGTACGCGGGCTCTTTGGCCACGGTGCAAGGCAGCGACCAGGGCCCTTTTCAGCGCTCGTTGCAGCCGTCATTGCCAAAGACTTAACCCCACCTCAAGCGCCCACAGCACTGAGCGCCCTCGGTGGGCATGGCTCGATTGCACTGCGATGGAGCAATCCACCCGATGCTGACTTACTTGCCATCGATGTGTATGAGTCAACCAGTGATGATCGTGCCGGTGCCTTACCGATCGCTCGGGTTGCGGCCAATACGCTCACACGGGCGGGGCTGCCAGCCAGTGCGACGCGCTACTACTGGATTCGGGCCCTTGATGATTCGGGCAATGTCGGACCCTGGGCACAAAGCGCCGGGGTGGGTGCAACGACACTGCCTGCGCTTGTTAATGGAAAAGATGGTCTGAATGGCATCAATGGTACCAATGGTACTAATGGCATCAACGGCACGAACGGTGCCGATGGGCAGCCGGGGCGTGATGGTCAGGATGGGCAGCCCGGGCGCGATGGAGTCGATGGCCAGCCTGGACGCGACGGCTTTGACGGACGGCCAGGACGTGATGGGATCGATGGTGCGCCGGGCCCAAGAGGGTCCGTCACGATTGCCCAGCCCATTGAGGGCTCGGCGTGGTCAAACACCCAAGCGCATGCAGCCATTGTCAGTGCCGGATACGGTACACCAGTTAACCGCGATATCGTTACCCTTTATAACGCTGCAGGCGCCTTTTCAGAGACCCGCTTTTATGATCAGGGTAGCTGGCTTGCACTTACAAGTTATATCAACGGTAACTTACTAGTCAGTGGCACGCTCTCGGCATCAAAGCTTTCAGCCGGATCGATTCTAAGTAGCACGGCAGGTACTGAGGTCAGTATCAATGGCCCGGATGGCACCGATCAGTCTGCGATCCGTATTCGCAAGACCA
>VGHV01000355.1 GCA_016868095.1 Betaproteobacteria bacterium | reverse complement strand
CTGGCCGCAAGCGGATTACGCTGGCGAAGATGAGTGCGAAGATGATTAATAACCCGCAGTACGATCGCACCGGTCTTATGGCGGCGATCAAAGCGCAGTTCCGGATCAATTGGTATGGGGCGCACGGCCCGAGTCACTGGGCCCGTGTGCGCCATCATGCGCTGCACTTATCGACGAAACGCCAGGGGGATCTCTTGGTAGCAGAGCTCTTTGCACATCCCGAGCTAGAGTTGAGTTTCATCATGTCGCCCCTACTCGCAATGGCCACTCCTGGCCCGAAGCCGCGATGACGGTCAAGCTGACGCGTCATGAAGGACATTTTCAGTTGTGAGTCACCGTCCGCTTTGTTGTATTGCGGTACAACGACGCTCAGTTTCTCTCACCGGTAGGCAATTGAGCGGGAGAGACCCATTTGCATTGAAACCCAAGGTGTTTCAAAGACGTCCTCAAGTTAGAAACTTGACGCTTGCAGCGATGACGCAATCCACGAGCGCTAGGCCGCAAGCGAGGCGTCATTTCAACTGACGGGACGAAGCCGAATGGTCCAGTTCATTTGCAGCAGCACGAAAGATATGTTCGCTCAGCGAATCTAGCAAAGGTGCTCGTATTGCGCTCCATTGCCAGTAAAGAACAACATCCAGGCCACGACCCGGAAGCATTTCAACGAGCTGCCCGTCAAGCAAGGAAGGCTCGATGAGGCTTCGTGGATGCATGCCCCAGCCCAGGTCACGTATTGCAGCCTCCAGAAATGCGTGAGGAGCAGGAATCCGATGTGCTGACAGCGCGACATTGCGGCGAAAAACACTGCTGGCCCAGCGCTCTTGTAATTGGTCTTTGTGATTGAATACGAGGCATGGTGCTTGCGCCAGCGCGTCAGCGGTCACACCATTTTCGAACCAACGTGCAACGAAGCGTGGGCTTGCGACTGCAACATAGTTCAGCTGACCCAAACGTCGCGCACGAAAACCTTGAACAGGGCGGGATTGTGAAGTGACCGCGGCGATCGCTTGTCCTCTTCGAAGCCACTCTTCGGTCTGATCTTGATCGTCGACCGCGATGTCAATCAAGGTGTCCGTTTTTGCAGCAAAAGCAGCAATTAGCTCCATCAACCATGTGGCGAGGCTATCGGCATTGACGACAACGCGCAGGGTGGATCGTGTAGTAGCTTTGCCGTGTAGCACGAAATGAGGCAAGTTGACACGCAAGTCGTGCTCTAGCATGGCAACGGTTTCGGCATGTCGGCACAGGCGCATGCCCATATCTGTCGCCATGCAGGGGGCACCGCGCACGATCAAGATCACGCCAAGCTGTTCTTCAATTTGCCGAATCCGCTGAGACACCGCAGACGCAGTGACATGCAAAGTATGAGCTGCGCGCTCAAAACTTCCTTCTCGGATCACCGCAGCAACAGTTCCGAGAAGGTTGGGGTCGAGCATTAACATCGGGTGTTTGTAGATGAATTCAATTTATGCTGAAGCGGAAATTTTAATCAAAGGACGAACTTTATGCGGCTTATCTCACGATAAGCTCCTCATCCTTCTATTTGAAAAATGATATGAAACTCACTGCGAACGACATTGATGCATCCTCTTGGTTGGTCAGCGCCGCGCGTCCTACAGAAGCGGGGCAGGCGCTGAACACACCGTTGACGCCAGCCTCGAATTTTGTGATTGGGCAACCAGGCCGCGAATATGCGCGTGATGATGGGACGCCTACTTGGGAGTCTCTCGAGGTCCTGCTGGGTGGTTTGGAGAAAGCTCATGCAGTTGCTTTTTCTTCGGGGATGGCTGCCATTGCCGCCGTGTTTGATCAATTGGATACAGGCAGTGTGATTGCATTGCCAGATGATTACTATCAAGGTGTGGTTGGCTTAGCCACGGCAGGCGAGCAGCGTGGAAGATGGCGTATCGAGCGCATTGCAGTGGCAGACACTGCTTCGTGGGTTCGCGCCTGTGGTACGAGCGACTTAATTTGGCTTGAATCGCCATCCAACCCGCTGTTGACCGTGATCGATCTTGAAGAGGTGTGCAAGACGGCCCGCAAAGCTGGCTCGATTGTCGCCGTGGACAACACGTTTGCCACTCCGATTAACCAGCGCCCCTTGGATTTTGGCGCGACCGTCGCACTGCAATCGGTGACGAAGTTCGTAGGTGGTCATTCTGATTTGCTGTCGGGTGTGGCAGTGACAAGGGATGAGCGCTTGCTGCACGCGCTGCGGAAGTCTCGCGAACTGACTGGCGCAACCCCGGGAACTCTGGAGTGTTTTCTTGCTGTGCGCGGTGCCAGAACCATGTCGCTGCGAATCGAACGCGCACAACAGACCGCCCAAGTGCTGGCAGAGCGCTTGGCGACACATCCTAGTGTGAGCGTTATTCGGTATCCTGGGCTCGCATCGCATCTCACACATGCTGTCGCAAGACGCGTCCTCAATGGTTTTGGCAGTGTGATGTCGTTTGATCTACGCGGTGATGCAGCTTACGCCGATCGCGTGTGCCAAGCCACGCGCCTGATTCACCACGCGACCAGTTTAGGTGCTGTTGAGTCGACCATGGAGCGTAGGGCTGCAATTCCAGGGCAAGAACATTTGCCGCCAACGCTATTGCGATTGAGTGTAGGCATTGAATCAGTGGAAGATTTGTGGCGTGATTTGGAGCAGGCGTTTATCGCTGCCAAGGTTTGAACCGGTCGACATGTCGAATGCTAATATTTCGTGGATAGTGCTGGTCGTGGCGGGACTGTTCGAAGTGCTCTGGGCCTACACCATGAAGCTTTCTGAGGGTTTTACAAAGTTCGGCGCAAGCGCGCTCACGATTTTTGCTGCGCTGATTAGTTTTGGCCTCCTCGCCTTTGCGATGCGAGCCTTGCCACTCGGGACTGCCTACGCCGGCTGGACGTATCCATCCCGCCGTACTTGGCCCGCCACTTGTAAAAGGTCGCCGTGCTCACCCCAAGCTCCCGACAGATCTCTGGCACCGCCAGTCCCGCCTCAACCCGCTTCAAAGCCTCTGAAATCTGACTGTCTGTAAATCTGGACTTCTTCATCCGTAGAACCCCCTCGTATTGAGAAAATTCTACTTCCAGCCCAAACTAACCTAGGGGACGATTACCCATTGAACACCCTAACAAAGTGTATTTGAAACCGGTTACAGCCCAGGGGGACGATTTGGATTTGGATCTAGTTGATAGACTATATTTCGGTGATACTGTCCGACATGTTTAGTTTCTAAATCTTAGGTTGCCTCTTTGTAGGTCGCTGATTTGAGTGCAGCCCATCAGTTTCATCCCTCTTAACAACTCTACCTGGTATTTCTCCAGCGCTCTTTCAACGCCAGCTTGTCCGCCAGCA
>VGHV01000354.1 GCA_016868095.1 Betaproteobacteria bacterium | reverse complement strand
TTGAGCCCCTCAGAGCAAGAATAAGTCGTGCTCGGTAATACCAGATGACCGCAAACATCGCCCCGGTTTGAATCGCCACATCAAAGAGCTTGGCCTTATCGCCATGAAAGCCTATAAGGCTGCCCACCAAAATCAAGTGACCGGTTGATGAAATCGGCAGGAACTCGGTTAAGCCTTCAACCAGGCCCAAAATAAGTGCCTGTAACCATGGCGTCGAAAGAAGCTCAGCCATGGCTTTGGCCAACCGAGGATTTCAAATGACCGATGAGTCCAACGCCTGCGGCAAAGGCTAAGGGCAGATCCACATAGCATTCCCAAAGATTTGGACTTGGTGACAGGCCAAGTCGCCAACACAAGGCAGGCAGTACACTGAAAGCAGCCAACATAGGCCGTTTAATGGCAATAAGCAGTATTAATAAACTTATAACAAGCGATACAGCAATCTGCCCCGTTCGGGACGCATCGGCAAGATAGCCCCATTGCAATAAGCGAAAAGGCAAAGCAGCAAACATATCGAGCCCTAAAGCCACACTAAGCATGAGCAATAAAGTCCATACCGATGCAGGAAACAATCGCTCCCGACCAAGCTGAATCGAGACAAGCATTAGAAGCAGCGAAAACAAAGACATACTGCCTGTTATTGGGCTCATATAGGCCCCGATCGGAAGGCTTTGGTAAGGAATCCACGCAATCGCTCCAACGACTACAGCAGTTGGCCACCGCAGCCAGGCTTTGCCTAGCCAGCGTCGGGTAAGCAAAATAAAGAGCCAGCCGAGGCTAATCGCTGCCGACAAGACGGGCAATGCGTGTAAGCTTTGCCGATGAAAGCCTTCGAGAAGTTCAAGGTTCATAGACCGGTTGCTCGAAAAACACGATGGGCAAATGTCTTTCGCCGATCGGTATAAAGAATATGAATTCGTCCATCATCGGTTTGCACAATCACCGGATAGGAAAACTCATCGCCTTCGCGGCCTTTGGCGAGCACCAACGTCTCTGTGGGTTGCTGCAAAGCGTTAAGGCGTTGTAGAACAAGACTTTCACGTCCCTTTGCTTCAGGATTCCGCACAAGCCAACTCGCGCCGTCAAAGGAGGGAATGGCTGCAATGGCTGAGTCGGGGTTTTTAATCAGCAAAGCTCTCGTCGGCTCCGAGCGATCGAGGCGGGCAAGCCAAACCCTTGGATCATCCGATGATGCATCACGTAAGTAAAACTCAACCAAGCGCTCATCGTGGACCACTGGCCAGGGTTGGAGCAAATGGGCAGGCCCGTCCATACGCTCGCGATGGACGAAGCGTCCTTCGGCATCAAAGCGCAATAACACGCCATACTTCGCACCAAGCTCAAAGTAAACCGGCAGGATAAAGCCCCCGCCCTTTAAGGCGACTGCTGGTGCTCTTACCAAATGCGATAGGTTAAGTAGGGGCGAAAGCGGGAGTCGTTGGTTATGTTCAAAGCGTTGGCCGCCATCAGCCGATCGAAAGTGTTCAATCATCGCAGTGGCCCAACCACCGAGGGCAACACTTGTCACAAATAAGTGAACATAGCCCGAGCGATCAACATGTAAGACTGGATTGCCCAATTTCCGCACCCATTGTCGCGAAGCTGTCGAAACGTCTTCAGGTCTCAGCACGCTTCGTGGCACTGACCATTGTCGCCCATCGAAAAGTGCCGTTGAGATGCTGACATCGCTTGCACCCTCACGCGATCCACCGAACCAGGCCGCCAATAATCGTCCGCCTGGCAAGGCCACTGCGGCTATGGCATGAACCGAAGGACTGGCCACGATAGGGCCACGGTGAAGCAATTCGCCCTCTGACATGAGCTTTGCAGGCGCCTTAGGCGGCACTTCAGCGCGCATCGGCAACGGGTCTTTTAGTGCGCTCATGACCAGCAAGAAGGCGAGCAAGGGAAGCATGACCAGAAAAGCGGGATGAGCCCTAAGCCCACCCAGTCGACTTGGCTCTTTATCGCCATCGGTGCCCTTTTTTGGCGCTTTGGCCCCTTGGCTTTTTCCACCTTGGCCTTTTCCACCTTGGCCTTTTGATTGCCTCACCATCGAACCTTCTCCAAACGCAGCACCACGAGTTCTGATTGAAGTAAGGATAAATCAGCGGTTTTTAAGGCCAGTCTCCAGTCGCTTGAAGCTGGCCAAAAGCGTAGGGCTGATCCTTGATTCACCAAAGCTTGCCAGCGGCCAACCTGCACCAACTCCCATCCCCGAAGTTTGGCGGCCTGCTCGAGACTTGCACGATCTTGTTGCGCGAGCACGAACCACTGACCAGGCTTGAGTTGATCGAGACCACCATCGCGCTTAGCGCTGATGTGCCGATGGGCCTTGCCGCTATAGGCGGCAAGTAAGGCAGGGTGAGGACCATCCCAGAATACGATCTCGCTATCTTGCGCGTGCTTGATGAGCCAATCGGGTGCTTGATTAATGCCGATTGCAGGGTAGGACAACGAAATAAATAGTAATACATTCAAAAGCCAACAAGCCATGGCTGCCATCATGAGTCCGAGGCTTTTACTTGCCCACCAAAACATGATGAAGACGCCAAGCGCAATGAGCCCTAAGCTGCCGATCAATCGATCGAGATCAAACCAAATATGAAAAAACGATACCAGTGCAAAAAGTATTAACATCGGCAAGGCCGATAAGACTCTCAGCCATGGCGACAGACGAAAAAGTGAATCCCGCAATGGGCTTTGTACCAGCATGCCTGCCAGCAATAAGGCGACAGGAATCAGTGCGCCAAGCAAATAGCGCTCAAAACTACGCATGATAAAAAAAGGCAGAAGTCCTAATAAGAGCCAGATTAAAAGACTGCGCGCCGTAGCCCTGAAGCTTTCATCGAGTCGACGTATCGTCCATAGGCCAACTAAGACATAACATCCCCATGGCGCACTGATGAGCCAGAATCCCCAAAGCGGCGCCAGCGACATCTCGCCAAATAATCGCGCCTGCACTTCTTGGTCCAAGACTTCGCTGACCAAGGTTGTTTGTGATGCAGCATCGACAAACCAGGGGGCCGCTAAAGCCATAGCGATCAAAAAACTAACAAACGCGCCTGAAAAAAGTTTAGTGCGAGGCGATTCCCAAAACCCTGCTACCTGTGCAAGGCTTAACTGAGGATGAAAGCTAGTCGCAAGAAGGCCTGTTCCCCAAATCAGCCAAACAACCGGCCCCTTGATTAAAAAGCCATAGGCAACGAAAACGCCAGCGATGATCCACCAGGCAATCATCCTAAGCGTGCGCATCCATGAACTGCGACTGCCATAGCCAATCGATACAGATTTGATTGCATCTAGATTGGGCGCGATGGCTTTGATGCTTGCCCAAAACCCAAGACT
>VGHV01000353.1 GCA_016868095.1 Betaproteobacteria bacterium | reverse complement strand
GGCAATCAAGCCCTTGGATCGCGGCAGTTGGCACATTCATTTTGAGATTTACAACGGTGAGTCTTCGCCTGCAGCGATCAACGCTGCGATGGAGCGCTGGATAAGGCGTTTTCCCGAGCAATATCTTTGGAGTTATAACCGTTATAAAGATGTATAAGTGTTAATGTCATGAACGAGACCAGCCTAGAATTTTCAACATCCCTCCTGATAGGCCTGGCGCGGACCTTGTCGCGCTGGCCACGGCCTGCGATGTGCCTGCTATCGGGCATGATTGGCCGATTGGTCTACGTGCTCGTTCGACGCCGAAGGCGCATTGCGCTGACCAACCTCGCGATTGCGTTTCCCGATCAATCAGAGGCTGAGCGAGAGGCTATCGCAAAGCGACATTTCAAAGCCTTTGTCATTAGCTTGATCGATCGCTTTGCATTGTGGGAAGGCCCGATCAAACAATTGCAACATATGGTTCGCGTGAGCGGTTGGTCTCATCTTGAAGAGGCCCGCGATGCCGGCCCCTTAATTGTGCTTGCCCCCCATTTTCTTGGGCTTGATGCCGGGGGTTTGTATTTGAGTTCAAAAATGCCGGTGGTTTCCGTTTATGCCCAGCAAAAGAGCCAGGCACTTACCGATGCGATGACTGCAGGTCGCGGCCGCTTTCCGGATACCAGCTTGGTCTTGCGCAATGAGGGCTTGCGCGCAGTACTGCGGCATGTGAAGCAGGGCAAAGTGCTCTATTTGCTGCCAGATATGGATTTAGGCTCACGTGATGCAGTGTTTGTGCCTTTTTTTGGCCTTGATGCAGCGACCGTGACCACCGTGTCAAGGCTTGCCAAGATGACCGGAGCCCAGGTGCTGCCTACGGTGACGCGCTTGCAAGACGATGTTTATCACTTGGAGATCTTTGAGCCTTGGCGCGATCTGTCGTCGCTTACCGCCGAAGCGGCCGCAGCTCGGATGAATGCGTTTATCGAGGCGCGGGTCCGTGAAGATCCCCATCAGTACTTATGGACCCATCGGCGCTACAAGACAAGACCTTCAGGCGAGCCTTCGGTTTATCGCTAGAATGCGCGATCGCTTGGGGAGTTAGAGCGCTTTTAACGACCCCAACTCTACTCGGTGCCATGATGATTCGCTTTAGCAAAATGCAGGGTGCAGGTAACGATTTTGTTGTCATCGATGCGATCGGCCAAGCGATCGACGTCGAACAAGTTGATTGGCGGCAGGTCGCCGATCGACATTTTGGTGTAGGCGCCGATCAAGTCCTTGTTGTTCAAAGGCCGCAAGATCCTGGCAACGATTTCCGCTACCGCATCTTTAATGCCGACGGTGCTGAGGTTGAGCAATGCGGCAATGGGGCGCGATGCTTTGTTCGCTTTGTCCACGAGCAAGGTTTGAGTGCAAAAAGAAAGATTGCTGTCGAAACCCTTGCTGGCCTCATTGAACCCGAGCTGCTCGACGATGGCATGGTCATGGTTAATATGGGGCGGCCTGACTTTCATACCCGAGACCTGGGTTTTGTTGACTGGCAACAAGCGCGCGCTCGAGGTCAAGCTGACATCGATGATGGCATCGAACGCATCCAACTCGCATCGCCTGCACCCGAGTATTTGCCAAGTCTTGAGCTTGACTTGATGTCGATGGGCAATCCGCATGCGGTGCTCTTTTTGGATGCGCCGCCCAACGATGACCTGGTCGAACATCTTGGCCCATTTATTTGCACGCACCCGATTTTCCCCAAGCAGGTCAATGTCGGATTTGCTTATCTGGCGTCGCCCAATCAATTGCAATTGCGCGTCTTTGAGCGTGGTGCAGGCGAGACATTAGCCTGCGGAACTGGGGCTTGTGCCGCCGCTGTCCTCGCCTTGGCGCGAAATAAAGCCCGCGAAGGCTTGCAGGTTCAGGCGCGCGGGGGCAATCTCTGGGTCGAGTGGGCGGGGGGGCAAAGCCCGGTCATGATGACAGGACCCGCACATACCGTGTTTGAAGGTCTCATCGTCTTGCCGACGCGCTAAGCACCGTCGTGCCCTTACAAGGCAAGGCTGTGCCCAGGCTTGCCAAATGGTTGAATTCAGGAGTTTTCATGTCAGAGGGTCGAAACGAAGATAACGAGCAACAAATTGCGCGCTGGCTTAAGTCGAATCCCGAATTTTTGCAGCGGCATCCAGAGCTTTTATCGCAGATGAAGATGCCCGATTTACACGCAGGCCGGGCTATTTCTTTGCATGAGCGCCAACTTGAGGTGATGCGTGAAAAACATAGGCAGCTCGAACATCGTTTAGCGGACCTGATGCGCGTTGCTCAAGAAAATGACTTGATCGGCGAGAAAATGCAACGCTTCACAAGGCAGTTGCTCTTGCATGAGGAGCGTTCAAGCCTGGACAGGCGCTTGATTGCACTTCTGGAGGAGATATTCCAAGTGCCTCAAGTCGGTTTAAGCGTATGGCCTCTGGGCGCTGCTCGCCTAGAGCCCGGCTTGGAGCTACCGCTAAGTGGCGACGAACTCGACCGCGTTGATCAAATGCAACAGCCTTTGTGCGGCAGCCCGGCGCAAAAGCCAGGTGTGAGCTGGCTTGCTGATCGGGGGCAAAACGCCCGCTCGGTTGCGCTGCTTGCCTTGCGCCGTGGCGTCGAGCCCCAGGCCTTTGGTCTTTTGGTGCTTGGCTCGGCTGATCCAGACCGCTTCCATGCCCAAATGGGTACAGCTTTTTTGCAACGACTCGCCGAATTGGTGTCTGCGGCGCTCACGCCTGCGCTCGGCGCTCTATGGGCTAAAGAGAAAAAGCCCCATGCGCCAAGTGAGCCTAGCCAAGCAAATGACCGCAGCCAGCCTGCCAACGCCTAACATGGCTGATCTTGAGCAGTATCTTCAACGTTTAAGCAGCGAGAGGCGTTATTCAAGCCATAGTTTGAAGGCTTACAAGCAGGATTTGGCCCTTCTTGTCCCACTCCTAAACGAAGGCGGTTGGGTGCATGTTGAAGCGAGGCATTTGCGTCGATTGCTCGCCCAACTCGCGTCGCAAGGGCTCTCGCCAAGATCGCTTGGTCGTAAGCTATCGGCGTGGCGAGGCTTTTTTGATTTTCTTGTTGAGCAAAAGATTGTTGCTCACAATCCTGCGCGGCACATCAAGGCACCGAAGATGCCTTTGCGTTTGCCCAAGGCTTTGCCAGCCGATGACAGTCAGCGCTTGTTGGATTTTCCGCAAGAAGGCCCAACGGCTGCCCGTGATTTGGCCATGATGGAATTGCTTTATTCGTCGGGCCTGAGGCTTTCAGAGTTGATACAACTCGATTGCGCATACCACCCTCAGGCGCTCGGTTGGTACGACGCTGCCCAGGCCCAGGTCCATGTGCTCG
>VGHV01000352.1 GCA_016868095.1 Betaproteobacteria bacterium | reverse complement strand
CGACCGTCAGCCAGGCTTGAAGTGTGGCCCCCGAAAGCGCCAAAGGCAGACCGCTTGAAAACCCCAAAAGCGCAAGCACCAACATCGGCTTTCTAAAATAAAGTGCGCTAAAGTTCATCGGTCCAAGTCTAACCTCGCTTGATCGAGCGCCAAGCTAAGCCATCCTGTTTGTACCTTGTCCAACTTTACTTTGGTTAAGCCATTGAGCATGTCATCCTCGCGTTATCTTGTAGCAAATCTGCGCTTTGGCATCATTGCCCAAGCAATCCGTTGCTATCTGCTACAACTGATGTGTGTGATAGCAGCACTCTGGCCACTTGGCTTGCTCGCCGACGGCATCGACTTACCCCCACGCTCCAAAGTCGCCGATCTTGTGTCTGCCGAGCAACTCGAGCGACAAGCGGCCTTGCAATACGATCAAATGCGTGAGCGTGCAGCCTCGCAACGCGCGCTTGCACCCGAGGGTCACCCCAAATTAGTGCGGCTGCAAAACATCGCAAAAAGGCTGTTGCCGCATGCAGCGCGTTACAACGACCGAGCTTCGCAATGGCGCTGGGAGGTCTCGCTGATCGGGTCGCAGGCCTTGAATGCCTTTGCCATGCCCGGGGGGAAAATCGCGTTTTACACGGGCATCATCGAACGCTTGCAATTAAGTGATGATGAAATTGCTTTCATCATGGGCCATGAGATCGCCCACGCCCTGCGCGAGCACGGGCGCGAACGACAAAGCAAAGCGATGATCGCCCAGGGCTTAACCATCGGTGCGTCGATCCTCTCGCAAGTGATGGGTTATGGCGATATTGGCGGCCAGGTCGCCCGAGGGGTTTCAAATGTGACCATGCTCAAGTTCAGCCGCGATGATGAAAGCGAGGCTGATTTGCTCGGTATGGACTTAAGTGCACGAGCAGGCTTTGACCCTCGTGCAGGCATTAGCCTTTGGGAAAAAATGTCCAGCGCCTCAAATGGCCAGGGTACGCCACCGCAATGGCTTTCTACCCACCCCTCGCATGAATCGCGTATTGCCGACATACGCAAGGCACTACCCAAGGTTATGCCGATCTACGAGCGAACAAAGCCTCGCTGAGCGGCAGCTTTTGAGCATTACATCCCACTGGCTCAACCGATCGCACATCGAAGATCGCATCCCACTGGCTCAAGCAAGCGCACATCGAGCCTTGTTAGGAAAGGGCCATATCGTAGTCAACCGTGAACGGGGCATGATCCGAAAATCTTGGCTCACGATTCACTTGCCAGGCCCGGGCCCGTGCGGCCATGTCTGGATGAGCGAGTTGGTAGTCCAGGCGCCAACCCACATCATTGGCAAAAGCTGCGCCGCGATGACTCCACCAGGTGTACATCACCTGCTCGGGCGCCAAGGCTCTAAACACATCGACGAGGCCTTGCTCCCTGATGAGTGCCTCGATCCACTGCCTTTCTTCGGGTAAAAACCCGGGGTTGCGTTGATTCGATCGCCAATTCTTCAAATCAATCTCGCGATGCGCCACATTCCAATCGGCAGCAATCACATAGGGCTTGCCACGATGATTAAGGGTTTTTACATGGGACTCGAAGCGGCGCATAAACCGAAACTTGGAAGCGAGTCGCTCCTCGCTGCTTGATCCCGAGGGGACATAGAGCGAAATCACCGCAAAAGCACCCAGGTCGATTTCGATATAGCGCCCTTCGTCATCAAATTCAGCTTCCCCAAAACCCCGAAAAAGCTCAAGCGGTGGGTGCAAACTGTAAATGGCCGTGCCTGCATAACCAGGCTTTTGTGCCGGGAAAAAATAGCCCTTGAGCTCGCCCCGCGGACCTTGAATCGCCCGCATCGAAGCGTCAAGGTCTTTTTCCTGGGCCTTGATTTCCTGTACGCAAATCACATCGGCGTTGTGATCTGCAGCCCATTGCAACCAGCCTTTTCGGCTTGCCGCCCGGATCCCGTTCAGATTAAAGCTGGTCACACGAAACACCTTCTACCTCCGTCCCTATGTCATGATCGATATTGTTTCATGCCTGCCTAGCGCTGCCTCCATCACCAAAGCCATCAAGCCGACATCATGCAAAGCTCAAACAACAACCCAGCGCCACCCCACCAAGACCCCATCACACAACAACAGCAAAGCACGACTGCCCAGAACCTCAAGGCCAAGGACTTCATCGAATTCGCCCTTGCTGCAGGCGTGCTGCGTTTTGGTGAATTCAAAACCAAAGCAGGAAGACTGAGCCCCTACTTTTTTAATGCCGGGCTTTTTCATGACGGGCAAAGGCTTGGCGAGCTGGCCAGGTTTTATGCGCACAAACTTCAAGAAGCAAGCCGTACCGGGGCGATCCACTACGACATGCTTTTTGGTCCTGCCTACAAAGGGATTACGCTGGCCGCTTGCACAGCAGTCGCTTTGGCCCAGGCCGGTCAAAACATGCATTTCGCCTACAACCGCAAAGAAGCCAAGGATCATGGCGAAGGGGGTGTGATCGTTGGTGCGGCTTTGAGCGGTCGCGTGCTCATCATCGATGATGTGATTTCAGCAGGCACCTCGGTAGGCGAATCGGTGGCCCTCATCAAAAGCCAGGGGGCTGAAGTCGCTGGCGTCTTAATTGCGCTTGATCGCCAGGAGCGCTCGGGTACGGCCGAGGATATTGGGGCTTATTCGGCTGTTGAGGATGTTCAGCAACGCTACGGTGTACCGGTGTTTGCGCTTGCCTGCCTTGATGATTTGATTGGCTATTTGGAAGGGCGCGAGGATGCTGAGCTGTCACGCTGGCGTGCGCCGCTTGCTGCGTATCGAGAGCGTTATGGCTGCACCCTAGCACGCAAAAGCTGATTAACCTGGCCTGGATTCGCTTTGCCAGCACTTGCCTTCATCACCTGTCCCACCAAGGCATTAAGCGCCTTGTCCTTGCCCGAGAGAAACTCAGCCACTGATTTGGGGTTGGCTGCTAGCACTTGATCGACGATCGCAGTCAGGGCGGCGTCATCGTTGAGTTGGCGCAGACCTTGTGCGTCAATCAAGCTGTCGAGCTTCTTGAGTGCGGCGTTGAGCTCATCCAGCAAAGCATCATCTAGCATGGCCTCAGTAGGCCCAGGCGCAAGCCTGTCAGGCCCTGAAGCCGGCAGGCATTGCTCAGTTTGGGCATGGGCTCTGGCTTTCGCTTGTGCGGCTTCATCCCAAAGGCTCACAAACAAGGATCGCGCGGTCTTTGCTGAAATACTGCCGTCTTCACTCCGCATCAACAAAGCCGCTAGCAGGACCGGCGACACTTCGGCCGCGTCGATTGAGCATGCATGCCGATTGCAGGCCGCAGCCACCTCACCCAAGACCCAGTTCGCGCAAAGCTTAGGCCAATGCTGCGCC
>VGHV01000351.1 GCA_016868095.1 Betaproteobacteria bacterium | reverse complement strand
AGCGAGGCTGCGAGTGCGCCAACGCCAGCTTGAACAATGACATGGCTTGGCGCTTCAGGCAACTGATCACAAATCTCCTGCGCCATAAGTCCGTAGCCGTGCATAACTTTACAAGGTATATCGGTATAGCCTTCATAGCTTGTATCGGAAACAACATACCAACGATTCGCCTCAGCCTGACGCTGAGCCTCGCGGACCGAATCGTCATAATTGCCTTTAACCCGGGAAACCTTGGCTCCAAAGGCCGCTATTGCCTCGCATCGCGATTGGCTGACTGTCTCATGAACGAAAATGACGCAGCTCGCACCGAAAAGCTCAGCGCCCCATGCGACCGATCGACCGTGATTGCCGTCTGTGGCGCAACAAACCGTGATAGCCTTAGCCGACTTTCTGGTTTCTTGATCAGTCCAAAGTAAAGACCCATCGCTTAACTGCAGCTCTTCTCGTAGTAGCGTGTAGACAGCATAAGCACCGCCAAGTGCTTTGAAGCTGCCAAGGCCAAATCGGGCCGATTCATCCTTATAAAAGACCTCTCGAAGTCCTAATCGCCTGGCCTGTCCCGAAAGACGATGTAGAGGGCTTGGTGTGTACGCGGGCCACGCCTGAATGGTTTGGGCGGCGACCGCAAAGCCCTCAGGGTTGATGTGCTCGCTAGGCAGGTCGTCAGCAATCAGACGATTGGCAACAAAGCCTGCCCGCGGACTTCGAAAACCCGCAATTCCCAGCACGGCCGAACTCACTGGCTCTTGTTCACTGACGCTTGTTCATCGGCGCTGCTCATCAATCCAGTTTGATCCCAAGCTTGCCTGCGATGTCAATCCAGACTGCGCTTTCTTCCTTCCAGCGTTTGCGACTTTCTTCGAGGGCTGTTGGCTTATTGGGAATCGCAAAGGCATCACGGATTGCAGCCATTCGTGCGGTCTCAGAGGCTTCTTGAATCGCTTCAGCCATTTTGACCACGATGTCTTGCGGTGTTGCGGCTGGTGCTACAAATGGAATCCATCCTTCGAGACCGTAAACCGGCGCGGAAAAGCCCTGCTCGATGAACGTGGGTAGCTGAGGCAGCTTTGGGCATCGTAGATTGCCGATGGCAGCGATCGCCCGAATGCTTCCCTTTCCGAGATAATTATTGATGCCAAGAAAACTGCCCATCGCCGCCTGAACCTGGCCAGTACTGGCATCAACCCACATGGGTGTTTCACCGCGATAGTGAACTGGCGTGAGCTTAGCCGAAGCACGTTCGTTTAAGTCATTAATCACCATATGCGGCCAGGATCCTGCGCCGTAAGTACCGTAAGCGGCGGGTTTATTGCGGCTCATCTCAACAAATTCCCTCACGTCCTTCACACCGAGCGAAGAAGGTACACCCATAATCAGGGCGCCGCTGGGAAAGAGCGAAATTGGCGTAAAGTCGCGCTCGCCTTGATAGGGCATTTTGGTGTAAAGCACCCTGGCATGCCACATGGGGGTGGACGTTGTGATCAGAAATGTATAACCATCTGCGGGTGCTTTGGCAACCGCATCAGCGCCGATGAGACCGCCAGCCCCGGGCCGGTTTTCGACGACGAATGATTGACCGAATTTTTTGGAAAAAAACTCAGCATAGGCTCTCGCATAAGAGTCGGTGAGCCCCCCTGGCGGAAAGTTACAGACAATTTTCACCGTCTGCTTGCTCGGCCAGCTCGCTTGCGCAAAGACCAGAGGACTAAGAGAAGCGCTAGCGATTGCGCAAGTACCGGAAAGTCCCTGCTTCAGGATGGCGCGGCGTCGGGTAAAGTCTCGATGGTCCATTTGCATGTCTCCCTTGTTGTAATCGGCAAGTCTTTTGAGTGATGTTTATTTTGAGTTTAACCAATGTTTTCAAAATTGCATGAAGGCCTAGCGCGACGATCCTTTAACGCAGAAGCTCAAGGGCCGCTTGCCGATATTCGTGTCCTTGACCTCTCCCGATTGGTGGCAGGCAATATGCTCAGCCATGTCCTTGCCGATTTTGGTGCAGATGTGATTAAGGTCGAGCACCCGGATGGGGGCGATGACTTACGAAAGTGGCGGGAGCAGGGCCATGCTTTGCACTGGAAGCTTTACGGGCGCAATAAACGTTCCTGGGCCCTGGACTTGCGAGAGCCGCAATCGCTCGACCGACTCATAAGCATACTGCCCCACTGCCAAGTCTTGATTGAGAATTTTGTGCCTGGAGGCTTGGAAAAGTTAGGCTTGGAACCAGCGCATCTTTGGACTGTCAATCCCGCACTCATTTTGGTGAGGATCTCGGGATGGGGGCAGGACGGGCCTTATGCCAAGCGTCCAGGCTTCGGCACGCTTGTTGAAGCCATGTCGGGCTTTGCCTACCTTAATGGATTTCCTGATCGCCCACCCTCGCTGCCGCCGCTTGCGCTCGCAGATATGGTCGCTGGTCTTTATGGCGCATCAGCCGTGCAAACCGCTTTGCGCGTTGCTGAGAAAACCGGCAAGGGCCAGTGCCTCGATTTGTCCTTATTCGAACCTATCCTCGCTGTCATCGCTTCAGAGGCCGCCAAATCCGCGCTCACTGGCCTTGCAACCCTAAGAGCCGGCAATCAATCGAGCCACACCGCACCGCGCAATGTGTATCGCTGTGCAGACGGCGGCTATCTTGCGCTTTCAGGATCGATGCAGTCGATGGCGATGCGCTTGTTTGATGCCATCGATCGATCAGACTTAAAAAACGATCCGCGATTTATATCAAACGATGCTCGTGTCGAGCATCGCGACGAACTCGATGTGATCCTGTCTGACTTTATAGGCTCAAAAACACTTGCAGAAAATCTAGCCCTATTCGAACAGGCCAAGGTCACGGCGGGTCCCGTGTATTCGGTGCTTGATCTGCTTGATCACCCATATGTCGCGGGCCGAGAAAGCCTGGTGCGATTACCCGATGATGACTTGGGGGAGGTGGTCATGCATGAGGTCTTGCCACGTTTATCGCAAACACCAGGGGGGTTTCGCAGACCTGCCCCCACGCTCGGGCAGCATAATCAAGAAATTGAACAATGGCTTGAGTCGCTTTCGAATCAAAAGGAAGACAACTGATGGAAGCAACACGAAACACGCCGGCGAATTCAACACAGGATGCACAGCCGATTTCAGCGCATAAGGCACAGCCGATTTCACCCTCTAAGGCAAAGCCGATTTGGCGATCGATTCTCTTTGTACCTGCAAGCAGTCCTCGCTTTATTGAGAGTGCAATCAGGCAAGCTGCTGATGTCTTACAAATCGATCTAGAAGATAGTGTTTCGCCCGCCGACAAGGCCTCTGCAAGGCTAGCGGTACCGAAAATCGCCCACGGGTTTACACAAGCTAGGAAGGAGGTGATTGTTCGTGTCAATC
>VGHV01000350.1 GCA_016868095.1 Betaproteobacteria bacterium | reverse complement strand
GGCGACCGTTATAACGATGTATTTGCTGCCTGACTTGAATTTGAAACTCAGGCCAACGCTTTTAAAATTAAAACCGGGTACAAGACTTGTAACCAACTCCTTTACGATGGGCGATTGGGAACCCGATCAGGTCATTAATTCCAGTGGCAATACGGGCTACTTTTGGGTTGTCCCAGCTCAGGTTGATGGACGTTGGACGCTCAATGGACTGGAAGGCCATGCCGTCGCAAGCATTGACCTAAAGCAGCGCTATCAGAGGGTGGGCGGCACGATCACCCTGGGCAACAATCCGCCGCAAGCCTTGATGGGCGTTGAACTCCATGCCGACGAATTGCGCTTTCGCTTTCTTGATAGTTCAAATCAACTGCAAAGCGTGAAAGCTACCGTCAAAGGCAATCACATGGATGCTGAGTTGCTTGGAACTTATTCCAACAATCGCTTTGATGCCAAGCGTCAGTAATGCAACAAAGCTAAGCGGGGAAATGCTGTTTCCCCGCTGAATCAGCAAGCTTGCCCAAGGATTCTCTTATGACATCGGCAACACCCGCTGATTCGAGTCAGGCTCAGCATCGGCCCAAGCAGCAACTGAGCGCTGCCACCGCGATTGCCATTATCGTTGGTATTGTGATCGGTGCTGGCATCTTCAAAACGCCCTCGATGGTGGCTGGCGTGAGCGGCGATGCTGGGTGGATGATGCTTGCCTGGGTAGCCGGCGCAGTGATTTCGATCGCTGGCGCGCTTTGTTACGCGGAACTGTCATCGCACTATGCTCATGCGGGCGGCGATTATCATTTTTTAGAAATTGCCTACGGAAAACACTTATCGTTTTTATACGCGTGGGCAAAGGCAATGGTAATCAATACGGGTTCGATTGCTTTGCTCGCCTTTGTGTTTGGCGACTATATGAGTCAGGCCATACCGCTTGGGGCACATTCAAGTGCGATTTGGGCGGTCGGCATCGTTCTTTTTCTTACCATTGTTAATCTCATTGGCATCCAGGCTTCAGGGCGTGTGCAGTCTGCACTCACCGTCATTGAGGTGGTCGGGCTTCTTGCTGTAGTCATCGCGGGCTTCAGCGTGCAATCGCCCGCCACTGAGACTCCAACCTGGTTTAGCGGCCACCCCCCCTTGGGGTTGGCTGGGCTTGCGCTGGTGTTTGTGCTTCTCACCTTTGGCGGCTGGAATGAATCGGCCTTTATTTCAGCCGAAGTTAATGGCGGACCGCGCAGCATGGTGCCCGTCATACTGATTAGTCTAGGACTTATTACACTCATTTACCTTTTGGTTAATCTTGCACTCTTGCATGGTCTTGGGCTCAGCGGCCTGGCGAAATCAAAGGCTGCAGCCGCCGATGTTATGGGTATGGCCTTTGGAACGTTCGGGCAGCAAGCTCTGAGTCTATTCGTCGCCATGGCTGCGCTCACAAGTATTAATGCAACCATGATAGTTGGCGCAAGAAGTAACTTCGCGGTTGCGTCGAGTTGGCGGGCGCTGCGGGTCATCGCATCCTGGAACCAGCAGGCTGGCACACCGGTAGCAGCTCTCTTGCTGCAATCATTGATTGCGCTTGCCTTGGTTGTTTTTGGGCTACTTCAACACGACGGTTTTGAGGCCATGGTCGAGTTTACGGCACCTGTTTTCTGGAGCTTCTTGTTCTTGGTGGGTTTATCGGTCTTCAAGCTGCGACGCCATCGACAGCGACATGATGGTTATCGCTTACCGCTCTACCCCTTTACACCCCTCTTATTCTGCGCATCGTGCGCTTATTTAAGTTACTCGAGCATCACTTATGCAGCGAGTAAAAATGCGGTTCACATTTCTTTTGCCGTTATGGGTATTGGCTTGGTAGCACTTGTTTTACTACAACTACGCGAACGTTCGTCTAAGTAGACCTTTTATCCTCAACTAATCCCTAAGCACCACGCCCGCACTAACCGGCCGATCGAGCCTATGAAAACCAAAGCCTAACTTCACGCCAAGATCAAAAGGTAGCTCAAGCGCTGCTGTCGTGTTTCGTGCCCGCTCTCGAAAGCTCGCAAGTTGCAAATCGATCTTGCGCGGACAGGCAAAAATCATTTTATTTTCTACCTCGGGCACTTCAACCATATACAGATCGGGAAACACTTCCTGGTAGGTTCGAAGCATCGAAGCATAAAGCGGGTTAAGTGCGGGGCCCCAAAGATTGCCGACAACGACGCCTGTGGGCGAAAGTGCCTTTTTCACAGCATATAAAAACTCGGTTGTCGTCAGGTGTTTAGGCACCACGTCAGAAGCATATGCATCAAGGATGATGATGTCGTAAGGTTGGCGGGTTAGTTCAATAAAGCTTCTGCCATCGTGGGCATGAGCACGCATCCGCTCGTCTTCTTTGAAATTCAAAAAGCGCTTTGCAACGTCAATGACCGCTGGATCAATTTCTGCAGCGTCGATGTGGGCTTGCGGCAAATAACTTCGCAAAAACATGGGCAGGCTTCCCCCGCCCAGGCCAATCACCAAGATCCTTTGAGGTTTAGGTACGAGCGCGAGCGAAAGAATCGCTGTTTTTGTATAACGTAGCGCGAGAAAGCGTGGATCGCTCATCTTCACCACAGACTGACGAGGCCCATCGATGCCAAAACGCATCGTACGAAATCCGCCCGGCTCCTCTGTTACAACAATCGATCCGAACATTGCCGTTTGCTGGTGGATGAGGCGCGGCGCAGGCGTTCCAGTGCTAGCCTTGGCACGACTTGGCATCGCTAAGCCCGAGACGGTGCCGGCAAACAAAATACCACGGCGCAACCTGTTCATTTGCTGGGCCTCCAATTGACGCAAACTTCGTAAGAGCAATGTAACATGAGCTCGCGGCAACAGGGGCGTTGTTTGTAGCGGGTAGTAACGCCCGTCTTTACTCACTAATTAAGGCCGTTTTAATTCGCGGCTAGCTGCAGCCTGTACTAGCCCGTGTGTATGGCTAGTGGCGGAGGCGGTGTCCGCTGGGTTACCTCTTGTAAGGGACTTATTGGGGATTAGTAATTTTTATCCACCAAAAGATCCACCTTCATCTAAAATCAAGAAACCCCAGCCGCTTTTTGATGGAGAAAGCATTGTTCTAAATAGCCACGTTCGTAGCCCTTTATACCCGTCGTATTTTATGGCCACTAGTGAACCAAATCCGCGCCGCATTACTGCGATATCTCAAGGCGAGAGCCCTGATGCGTGGCCCTTGGACCAAGGCTCATTGACCACGGCTCAAGGACCATCGAAACGCCGCTTTGGCCCTCAGACGCCCGAGGGGCTTGCTCGCTGTGCAGCAGTCCGCACGAAGCACGGTAGGGACACCAAAGTTATGCGCGATCAGCGCCGAATGATCAGTGCTGCGTTGCGCCTGGTTGAAGATCAGATGTATGCCGAT
>VGHV01000349.1 GCA_016868095.1 Betaproteobacteria bacterium | reverse complement strand
GACATGGCCTCCAACATCATTCATTTGGTGTTGGCTCGTACGCCCGACGCACCTGAAGGCGTGAAGGGCATTTCGCTGTTCATCGTACCCAAGTTTTTAGTCAAAGCTGACGGTTCGCTCGGTCCTCGAAACGATGTTTTTTGTACATCGATCGAGCACAAACTCGGCATCAAGGCCTCGCCAACTGCGGTGCTTTTATATGGTGATGGCAAATTCCCGATTGCTGCTGACTCGGGAGGCAAGGCTGAGGCGGGCGCGATCGGGTACTTGGTCGGCGAAGAAAATCGTGGCCTTGAGTACATGTTCGTCATGATGAACGCCGCTCGTTTCGCAGTAGGTGTTCAAGGCATTGCTGTCGCTGATCGAGCCTATCAAAAGGCAGCTAGTTTTTCGAAGGATCGGGTTCAAAGCCGTGACGTTGGCGGGTCACCGGCGCCAGTTGCCATTGCGCATCATCCCGATGTGCGAAGAATGCTCATGACGATGCGGGCACATGTTGAAGGTGCGCGGGCCATGGCTATGGCCACGGCTGGATGTTTTGATCTCGCGCATCAGCATCCTGACGCGCAGCAGCGCCAAGTTCAGCAGCGTATTTACGAATTCATGGTGCCTATTGTGAAGGGCTGGTCGACCGAAATGTCGATTGAGGTGACCTCGCTCGGTGTTCAAGTGCACGGGGGTATGGGCTTTATCGAGGAAACAGGTGCTGCCCAGTTTTATCGAGATGCGCGTATTTTGCCAATCTATGAGGGAACCACAGCGATTCAGGCCAACGATTTGATTGGTCGAAAAACCCTGCGCGAAGGTGGCGCAACGGCAAGAGCGATTGCGGCGGAGATGCGAGCGACAGCCGATTTATGGCGTGGTCTGGCGCCCTTGCCTCAAGCGTCGCTTGCAGAGGTTCAGCGAGCCGAAGAAGCACTTCGAGGCTCGCCACAGGCGATCGCTGTGCAACTCGATGCTGCAGCCCATGCCATCGAGCAATCAGTACAGTGGATGTTGTCAGTTGGTAAATCGGATATTCATGCGATATTTTCGGGATCGGTAAATTTTCTTAAACTTTGTGGTCTTGCATGCTCGGGCTGGCAGCTGGGACGAGCTGGATTGGCTGCCTATAAACATTTAGCAGAGCAAAAGGGTGATCAAGCTTTCATGCTGGCAAAGGTGATGACGGCTAGGTTCTATGCCGATCATTTACTTCCGCAGACAACAGCGCTTGCCCACTCGATTTGCGCAGGCGCCGATGCGGTGATGGCGCTCGACGTGGAAGCCTTCTAAAGCTCTAAGCCTAGACTTTGGGCGAGCCAGATGCCCCGGCTAAGGTTCGCTCATCGTCGGCACTAAGCAGGCCTTGCATCCGAGCACGTTCAAGCAGATCGGGACGCATATCTGCTGTAACGATCAATGCTTGCTGCCGACGCCAAAGACCAATTGCCTCATGATCGCCGCCAAGTAAGATCGACGGCACTTGAAGTCCTTCCCAGGACTCGGGTCTCGTGTAATGGGGGCAGTCGAGCAGACCGTCAACAAAAGAGTCTTGCTGAGCGGATTGCGCATCTTGGAGCACGCCCGGTACCCAACGCAGGATCGCATCGATGAGCATCATCGCAGGCAACTCGCCGCCCGAAACCACGATATCGCCGAGTGCGAAGGCTTCGTCGATGTCGCGATCGATGAAACGCTGATCGATGCCCTCATATCGGCCAGCCACCAGACTTAGTCCGTCATAGCTGGCGAGGCGCCTGATATCCGATTGCTGAATAGGCTTGCCTGTAGGACTGAGAAGAATACGGTGCTGTCGCCTTCCGAGCCGCGAGTCAACTTGCTGCAGACATGCACTTAATGGCGCTGCCTGCATAACCATACCGGGGCCGCCGCCAAAAGGCCTGTCGTCGATATAGCCCATTTTTCTTGTGGCGAAATCGCGAGGATTCCAGCAGTGCAGTTGCCATATCGCTGCCGCAAAGGCTCGGCCACTGACACCGTAACGCTTAACAGCCTCAAACATGTCCGGAAAAAGCGTTAAGACGTCAAAGCGCATTTGCCAATCGCTTACAACCAGTCGGCATGCCAATCGACATCAATCCGCTTGGCCTCGATGTTAACTCGATCGACAAAGTGTTTAACAAAAGGAATATAAAAAGTAGCTTTTTCGCTCGGAACAGAAAGCGTGGCTTTCTCGCTCGCATCTCCTCGAGCAAGATCATCGGCCGATCCCTCATCATGCGTCGCTGCTAGCGAAGGCTTAATCTGCATGATCGGGTGGGCGCCGTGGTCGTCCATCGCAAGCACCGTTCCCAAACGTACATGGTCTCGATTGAAGACAGAGCAACCGATCAAATCCACCCAGTAATACTCTCCACGCGGTAAGCGAGGAAAATCGCTTCGTCTGATTTCAATATGCCGGCCCTTTAAAGCCAGTGCCTGATCACGGTCGACGATTGCCTCGATCTGTGCAACCCAAGAAGCTCCATGAGCCCGTGACGCCATGACGCTTACTTCCCTGGCGATCGCCTGACCTGCTTGTGTGGGGCGAATTCGCCAACGTTTGGCTTTGCTGAGAACCGAACGCTGCGTGTCGCCGAAGACATCGAGTTTTAGCCAGCCACCTAATCCCCACGCATCAAGAATGCGCGCCACCGGAACCCAATCGTCGGTAGCCTCATCGATTTGGGCTGCCCCTTCAGGGATATTTGAATCGATCGCTTAGGCGGCCAGGCCGGCTTGTTTAGCTGCGAATGTTTTTACTAGGCGGTCAACCGCAGGCGAAAGCTCAGCACCGTGCTGCTTCCAGTGGTGAACCCGGTCAAGAGCGATTTGTAATCCCTGCTCCGAGCCAGAGGCGACCGGGTTGTAGTAGCCCAGACGCTCGATGAAGGCGCCATCTCGACGATTGCGCTTGCTTGCTGCGACGATGCTATAAAACGGGCGCTTTTTAGCGCCGCCCCTCGAAAGGCGAATGACGACCATGTGATGTCCTCGAAAACCAATAAGTATAAGGCCTTGACATCTTTCAGACAAGCGCTGAATTGGCGTTGCGCCGAATCCAGGTTAGAATATCTGGCTGTCATCCTCTTCGCGCGCCATCAAATCCGAGCTGTTCTTCAATAAACCCACGCCGCTAATGATGACTGGAGAAAGTAATGGACTTGATTAAGCAGCTCGAGCAAGAGGAAATTGCTCGCCTCGGGAAGACGATTCCTCCGTTTTCGCCTGGGGATACAGTCATTGTGAGCGTGAATGTTGTGGAAGGAAATCGCAAGCGTGTTCAGGCCTATGAGGGTGTGGTGATCGCAAAGCGTAACCGCGGTTTGAATTCCTCGTTTATCGTGCGGAAGATCTCCTCAGGCGAGGGCGTTGAACGTACCTTTCAGACCTACTCACCCTTAATCGCT
>VGHV01000348.1 GCA_016868095.1 Betaproteobacteria bacterium | reverse complement strand
TGCGTGAGCCTGAAAGAGAGCGATAAAACTGAACTTACCTTCGATGCGCCAGTGATAGCAACAACTTTTTGCTATAAAGGCTATACCTTAGGAAAGTAATTGAAACTGACGCCTGGTAGATGGGCACATAGGTTGCATCCTGTCATCTTTTAAGTGACTGCAGATCACACCAGAATGGGTCCTAAATCCAACACATCTAAGACCTTCAACCCGCCGAATGCCGTTTTCAGTTACGATCAATGTTCTACAACTTTATCAAGCCTTGAACCATGCCAAGAATGAAAGCCTCAGACGAACTCGCCGTGTTCTTTGCAACCCATCAAAAACTTGAACATATCGCCCAAGACATGGGGTTAGCCCAAGTTAGCCCTGATCACTGGGCGCTGCTCAATCACGTTGCTGGCACGTGGCACCCGAATTACCTCTAAGTAGAGCTGCTCAAAAGAGAGTGGGAATCCGCTTAACTCGCCTGCTCAGCTTATAAGTTTATGAGTCGATGCTGGCGACTTTTAAAAACTATCACTTAAAATGGATGGTCACCGCAGCTAGCGATTCGTTTGGCTGCAACGGTACCCTCTGTGCGCAAGATTTGGAACACCCTGGAACAAAAATCGGCACTGTTCAACACTCACGGGCGCAATTGAGGCTTGTCGAATCGCGTGGAATGGGTAATTGTTCAATAAGACATTTGGCCATGCGCATCTAGATCCTCAATTGACAAAGACACTCCTCTAAAAGGGTATGCCATGCAGCAACCTGACCATCAACCCATCAGCCCTGAAGCTAAGCGACCCGCTGTTGGATTAGCCGAGAAGCCTTTAGCTGGCATTCGTGTGATTGAGCTAGGACAGAATATCGCTGGCCCCTACGCTGGCGAAATCCTAGCGAGCCTTGGCGCTCAAGTGATCAAGGTTGAACGACCTGAAACTGGGGATGATGCCAGAGGCTGGGGGCCACCTTTCCTCAACGGCGTTGCGACCACCTTTGAGGCGATGAATCACGGCAAGCAGAGTGTCACCGTTGATTTGTTGTCAGAACATGGCATCGCGTGGTTGCATAGCTTAATCGCGTGTAGTGATGTGTTTCTGCACAACATGAGGCCGGGTTCGCTGGACACCATGGGACTTGGCGCCGAAGTACTTTGTGCTCGCTATCCGAAACTGATTTATTGCGAGTTGGGGGCGTTTGGACATCACGGTCCGATGCAATTGCGACCGGGCTACGAACCGATGATTCAGGCGTTTGCCGGCTTATTTAGTGTTAATGGCTCACCAGAGGGTCCGAGCTCCCGCGTTGGGATGCAAATCCTTGACCTGGGCACGGGCGTTTGGGGAGCGCTCGGTTGTCTGCTTGCTCTTTATCACCGGACTAACACAAAGCAAGGACTGATTGTCAATGCTTCGCTTTTTGAAACAGCGCTGGGCTGGCTACAAGTCATCCTGGCGGCTTTTTCAGTCACCAAGAAGCAACCCGAGCGGCACCGAAGCGGTAACCCCAAGGTGGTGGTCTTTCAAGCCTTCGACACGGTCGACGGTGAAATTGTGGTTGCAGCGGCTAACGATCGATTATTTGCGAAACTTGTGCAAGCTCTAGGGCTCGGTCACCTTGCAAGTGATGTGCGTTTTTCGAGTAACGCGAGTCGTGTTGCCCATAAAGATGCGCTGATCCCGCAGCTCGAGGCTGTTTTTCTCAGCCAAGCCGCATCACATTGGGAACAAGTACTCGAAGCGGTTGGCGTTCCTTGTTCTCCGATTCATGACCTCTCGCAAATGCTCGCTCAGGCACAGACTAAAGCTCTCAACATCATCGAACCTGTTGAAGATTCTGGCCTTGAGATTGTGGGATTACCTTTGTCATTGAATCGAGTACGACCTGCAGTGGGTATGCGGTCACCTCAGCTCGGTGAACATAATCAACTCATTGACAATCTTCTTCAGTCAATCGTTCAAGGAGCAAGGCCATGAAAGCCCAAGCAGCGCTCAATCAAGTATGTCGCAACGAACGAAATCTTAGGGTCAACCCGAGACGCAGATTCATGGTTCGGTTTATTGCAAGCGTGGCACCTACACTCGTAGCCTGTCTCGGATCAACGATGTGCCAAGCTCAGGGCCACGCGACTGGGCAGCTTCAGGTGCCATCGGTTGCTGTGCAGTCACTTCGATCAAAGTTCGACAGCAAACCAGTACGAATCATCGTACCTTTTGCGCCTGGCGGTTCAGGCGATATCACTGCGAGACTGCTCGCCGAACAGATTCAGCGTCGCGGGGGGCCGCAGGTCATTGTGGAGAACAAACCGGGTGCAAATGGAATCATAGGGGCTGAGGCCGCTAAGCGCGCAGCGGCTGACGGTAGTGTTTTGATGCTTGCAACCACCTCAACCCACTCTGCTAATCCAAGCCTTTATCGTCAACTGCCCTATGACCCGGTTAAAGATTTCTTCCTGGTCGGGCATTTTGGAACGGGTTCAACGCTTGTGCTCGTGAAACCAGATGCACCCTATCAAACGCTCGCTGATCTGGTTGCAGATGCCAAAAAGAAGCCCGGCCAGCTTCACTATGGTTACTTTAATGCTTCATCTCATGTGCCGGGTGCTCTTATCAGTCAGCTTGCCGGTATTGAACTTCAAGCGGTCGCCTACAAACAAATTGCCAACGCAATGACCGACCTGATTGCCGGGCATTTACAGGTGATCTTTGTCGATAGTGTGGCAGGCGACAGTTATGCAAGTTCAGGAAAACTGAAAGTGATTGCTGCAGCTGGCGCTCAACGTTTACCGAAGTACCCACAGGTCGCCTTGATCACCGAGTCGTATCCGTCCTACGACGTGAGCGGATTCCTCGGACTTGCGATACCTTCGGGCACGCCGGAGTCGATACGTAGCCTTTGGAATCAAGCGCTCAATGAGATCATTCTTTCTGAGCCGATGAAGTCTACTTTAGAACGATATGGATTTTACCCAAAATCGATGACGCTTCAGGATCTCAGTCGGTTTGTGGGCGAGGAGCAGGCCCGGTGGAAACGCTACGTCGGACTCGCGAAAATCGAACCGCAATAGCTACATGATCGTCTGTAGCGCCTTACAACGCATCTTTCCTGAGAATTGGTGCGTACCCGTATTGCCCGAACACTGCGACTAACCACAGATCAAGTCAACATGTAATTGGTCTTGACCCTGTAATCCAGTACCGTCGGTATATTCAAGTTACTGATCGTTTTTCCCTGAACACGGTCGGTGGCAAATAGCCCAACGCACTGTGCGGGTGATAAGAAATGTAGTCATCGAACCAACCTTGCAATTGAGCCATCACGGTCTTTGAGTCGGGTCTGTTTACCAACTTGGCATAGTCCCTTTTCAGCGTCTTCACAAAACTCTCTGCCATGCCGTTACTTTGCGGA
>VGHV01000347.1 GCA_016868095.1 Betaproteobacteria bacterium | reverse complement strand
CCTTGCACAGCCCGCTTGATTTCTGGCGCCTTAAAGAGCGAGGCATTTGCATGGACCGTAATTTTTAATTTGCCTTGACTTGCTTTATCGACTTCGCTTGCAAATTCGCCAAGAAGTTTCGTGTGGAAATTACCAGCCGCGTAAGCAGAGGCGAGATCCCACTTATTCTGCGCTTGCGCGCTGCTGATCGAGATTGCTGCCGCCGTACAAGCAATCGATGCAATAAGCTGCCGCTTGGTCAATTTCATCGTCTTTTCTCCTGAAAATGCGTCTCGCAAAAACAAATGAGACGGGATGGTGACAAAACTAAAGGCTAGCACGAGATGGCGCAGAACTCGCGTGCCGCACATGCACAGGGCGAGTGGTACACAGACTTCGCTACCAAAACATAGAGTCTCTGCAACGCGATACCATGTGCAACTTCTGATTCTAACGCTGAGAGTGCTCAATGGCCCAATATGTATACACCATGAATCGCGTGGGGAAAGTGGTACCACCCAAGCGAGTTATTCTCAAAGATATTTCGTTATCATTTTTTCCAGGCGCAAAAATTGGTGTGCTCGGGCTAAACGGCTCGGGTAAGTCGAGTCTTCTGCGCATCATGGCAGGCGTTGATTCGCAATTTGAGGGCGAGGCTCGGCCAATGCCCAATTTGAAAGTCGGCTATCTTCCCCAAGAACCCCAGCTTGATGAGGGGCTCGATGTACGCGGCAATGTAGAGCAAGGTCTGGGATCAACGATTGCGCTGATCAAGGAATTCAATGTAATCAGCGATCGCTTCGCAGAACCCATGGATGATGAGGAGATGAATCAACTGCTCGAGCGTCAGGGGGAATTACAGTCGGCCATCGATGCATGTAACGGCTGGGAGGTTGAACGCCGTCTGGAAATCGCAGCCGATGCGCTTCGACTGCCGCCGTGGAACGCTCAGGTAAGTCACTTATCCGGCGGCGAACGTCGACGCGTGGCACTTTGCCGTTTGCTTTTGTCGGAACCCGACATGCTTTTGCTCGACGAGCCAACCAACCACCTCGACGCTTTATCGGTTCAATGGTTAGAACAATTTCTTGAGCGTTTTCCGGGAACAGTGATTGCAGTAACTCACGATCGATATTTTCTTGATAATGTCGCGGGATGGATTCTAGAACTTGATCGAGGACATGGTATCCCCTGGCAGGGTAATTATTCCACCTGGCTTGAGCAAAAGGAGCAGCGCCTTCAGGTCGAGGCCAAGCAGGAGTCCGCACGTATCAAGGCCATGCAAGAAGAACTCGAATGGGTAAGGAGCAATCCAAAGGGTCGGCAGGCAAAGAGCAAGGCGAGGTTGCAGCGGTTTGAAGAGTTATCTTCTACCGAAGCGCAGGCACGCAACGAAACCAATGAGATTTACATTCCGCCAGGACCGCGACTTGGTGACCTCGTGATCGAAGCCCAAGGGATCGGTAAGCGCTTTGGCGACAAAGTACTTTATGAAAATCTAAACTTCGCGCTACCACCTGGTGGCATCGTGGGTGTGATTGGACCTAACGGCGCGGGTAAAACCACCTTGTTCAGGATGATGACAGGCGAAGAGTCCCCCGACCAGGGCACGCTAAGGATCGGCGATACCGTGAGGGTTGCTGCTGTGGACCAAAGCCGGCATCAACTGAACGACCAAAAAACCGTTTGGGAGGAGATCTCCGACGGCCTCGACAATATTACCGTGGGTACTTATGTGACTTCGAGTCGCGGTTACTGTGCACGCTTTAACTTTAAAGGCGCCGATCAACAAAAACGAATTGGCGATCTTTCGGGTGGTGAGCGTAATCGGGTGCACTTAGCCAAAACATTACGCATGGGCGGCAACTTGCTATTGCTCGATGAGCCGACCAACGATCTCGATGTTGAAACCTTAAGAGCGCTCGAACAGGCCCTCTTGCAATTCCCAGGATGTGCGGTTGTTATCTCTCACGATCGCTGGTTTCTCGATCGTATTGCCACACATATTCTTGCCTTTGAAGGCAATAGTCAGATTGTGTGGTTTGAGGGTAACTATGCAGACTATTTGGCTGATCGAAGGCGCCGCCTTGGCGACGCCGCCGACCAACCAGAGCGGATTCGTTATAAAGCGCTCAGTAGCTAAATCATAAGCTGGCAAGTCGACTGAGTTGATGGTCAAGATCACCGAATTGCTGCGAAATGGCTGTTAAGCGCTTAAAACTATGACTTACTTTCATTTCAATCGTCATGCCCATGCCGCCATGCAGTTGGATAGCTTCCTGGCCGATATGACGGGCAGCCTCGTTGACCTTGACTCTTGCCATGGCAACAGCCCGTGAGCGCTCGCTTGCGCTCACGCGTCCTCCACGATAGGCATCGACGCGATCGCAGGCCAGATAGGTGATCGAACGGCTTTGTTCGGCACTCATCATCATATCGACCATGCGATGCTGTAGTGATTGGAAGGATCCGATCGGCATGCCGAATTGCTTTCTTGTTTTTAAGTACTCAAGCGTTAATCGATTGGCCTCATCCATCACACCAAGTGCTTCGGCACATAACAAGGCTTGTGCCCAATCACTCGCAGCCTCGATCGCTTCAAATGCCTCTCCTGCCTGACCGAGCAGGGCGGTTGCATCGAGTTTTAAGTCAAACACCAGATCGGCAGCACGTTGATCGTCGTAGGTGCGATAAGTCTTCATCTCAAGACCAGGCGCGTTGCTTGGCACTAGGAAAAGCGAAATACCCTTGGGATCGAGTTGACTACCGCCGGTTCTTGCCGAAACAATCAACCACTGTGCAGCAGAAGCGTGCAAGACCACGCGCTTCTCACCCTTAATGTGCCACAGACCGCTTGCATCCTTAGATGCTGTACTTCGAACCGATGCTAAATCCCAGCGGCTCTTGGCCTCTTCGTGGGCCCAAGCCACACGGGTTTGGCCTTCGATGATTGGGGCAATCAGGCTTTGCGCTAACGCACTCTGCCCGGTGTCGGCATAGTGCGCAAGTAGGGCTGCGGGCACCGCTAAGGTTGTGGCAATCGGCTCAAGCAATAAGCCCTTGCCCAGTGCTTGCATGACAGGAATCATATCGAGCGCGCCCGCGCCAAAACCACCAAGAGACTCTGCAAAGGGCAGGGCGGTTAAGCCAAGCTCGCTCAGCTTGGCGTAAATCGATGGGCTCCATCCTTCATCGGATGCGATGATTTTTTTTCTTGCGGCAAAGTGATATTGCTCATCGACAAGGCGCTGGACGCTGTCAGCGAGCAATTGCTGCTCTTCAGAAAACTGGAAGTTCATTTTTTGCGGCTCCGCGTTTTAAAGGCCCAGGGCCATCTTGGCAAAAATATTGCGCTGGATTTCGTTCGAACCCGCGTAAATACTCGTTTTTCGGTAGTTGAAATAACGAGGCGCGACCGAGG
>VGHV01000346.1 GCA_016868095.1 Betaproteobacteria bacterium | reverse complement strand
AATGAAGGGCATGGACTTGGCGGTTAATATTCGATACCGAAATATGATCCATATCGATAAGGCTGATGCGACCAATACCCGATCGCACCAAGGCTTCGGCAGCCCAGGAGCCAACGCCACCAATGCCTGCAACCACCACATGGCTTGCCTGCAAACGCGCAAGACCGCGTTCACCGTAAAGCTGAAGAATGCCGGAAAATTGGCGCGGATCGCAAGACCTGGGTTGCTCGAGGACTTGCATCCCGCCGCCTACTTCCTGAAAACCTGGATCGCGTGAGCGCCTTCCAGAAATCGTATCGGTCAAGGTAATAGAATGGTCGACCCGGTTGTTTTGCGCGACTCTAGATCACGATGCGACTGAGCTGCATCTTCCAACGCGTAGCGCTGATCGATCTCGATCTTTACCTTACCCGATTTCACCATGTCGAATAAGCGCGCCGACATAGCTTCGAGGGTTGAACGGGTTGCGGTATGAGCCATCAACGATGGGCGGCACATATAAAGATTGCCTTTGAGAGCGGTAAGGGGCACGGGTGGCACAGGCCCTGATGCATTACCGAAGCTGACAAACATCCCAAAGGGCGAGAGCGAATCAATCGACCCTTGGAAAGTATCCTTACCAATCGAGTCATAAACCACCGGCACACCCTTGCCGTTTGTAATTTCCATAACTTTTTGCTGAAAGTTTTCGCGGGTGTAAACAATCGGGTAGTCGCATCCATGCTTTTTGGCAAGTTCTGCCTTCTCATCGGAGCCAACCGTACCGATGACGGTTAAGCCCAAAGCCTTGGCCCATTGCATGGCGATCAAACCAACACCGCCTGCGGCAGCGTGAAAAAGAATCGTCTGGCCAGCTTGCACTTGGAATGTGCGGTGAAATAAATACTCAACCGTCATGCCTTTTAGCATCATCGCGGCTGCTGTATCCAGACCTATGCCGTCTGGCACTTTGACCACAGACTTTGCAGGCATATTGCGCATTTGAGCATAAGAACCGGGCGGACGATCGCAGTAAGCAACCCGATCACCCGGCTTAAAGTCAACACCTTCGCCAGCTGCAGTCACCACACCTGCCCCCTCTAAGCCAAGCCCAGCAGGGAGCGGCACGGGGTAAAGGCCTGTCCTAAAATACACATCGATATAGTTAAGGCCTATCGCTTCATGACGTACCTGGATTTCGCCTGCTGCAGGCGCACCCAATTCGACATCAACATAGGCCATGACTTCGGGACCACCTGTTGCAGTCATCCGAATCGCTTTTGTTGTTTGCATGGTCATACTTCTTCTCCGTTAAATAATTCAGTCTGAGCCTAAGCTGTGATTAAAAGGTTCCGGGAAATGCTCCGCCATCAATCAGGAAATTCTGCCCTGTGACATAAGACGCTTGTGCGCTACACAAATAAGCACATGCCTGCCCAAATTCATGGGCATTGCCAAAACGACCAGCGGGCACACCAGCCATACGACGCTTTGCCGCCTCGTCCTCTGAAACACCCATTTGGGCTGCCGCAGCCTTGATCGTGCCACGGAGACGATCCGTGTCAAACATACCCGGTAACAAGTTATTGATCGTTACATTGTGAAGAGCCGTCTTGCGCGAAAGACCCGCTATAAAACCCGTTAAGCCGCTTCTTGCGCCGTTTGACAGGGCTAGGACATCAATCGGTGCTTTGACCGCTGAAGAGGTGATGTTGACCACACGTCCAAACTGACGGGCGATCATCCCATCAAGGGTTGCTTTGATGAGTTCGATCGGTGTGAGCATATTGGCATCAACAGCCTTAATCCAATCATCACGAGAAAAGTTACGAAAATCACCAGGTGGGGGACCGCCAGCGTTATTAATCAGGATATCGATTTGCGGTGCGGCTGCGAGTGCTTTCTGGCGAATCGCTTCGGTGGTGATATCACCCGCCACTGCGTGGACCGTGACACCATACTCGGCAGCCAAACGTTTTGCCTCCTCGTTGAGCAGGGGCTCACCTCGCGCGTTCATCACAAGATTCACACCTTCGGCCGCAAGCGAAGCGGCACACCCCAAACCGAGGCCTTTGCTCGAGGCACAAACCAAGGCCCAACGACCTTTAATCCCTAAATCCATGTGGTTCTCCTAAATATGGGCTTTGCAAGCTTTTCATTGACTGACCGCGCGATGCTAGCAGCCCTGGATCGCATACCCCTTTCGAAGCACTCGTGTTTCTAGGGAATGAGAGCATCGAGTCTCGGATAATCGGTACGTTTTAGTGCATCAGTTCCGTCAAGGATCACTTACCAGAAAATGCCATGAGGAAATGCCCGTGAGCGTAGGCGAAGAACACAGCAGACAAGGCAACAATAACCCTAGCTCGCGCCCTTATCGGCGCAGCCTTGTAATCCTGCGCCGCGACTTGCGTATCGACGATCATCAGGCGCTTGCTCATGCCTGCAGATTGTCTGAATCGGTGCAACTGCTTTTTGTGTTTGATCGAGCGATTTTAGATGCATTGCCCGATCGCGCCGATCGGCGAGTGGAGTTTATTTGGGAAAGTCTAAGAAGCCTTGAGCGCGGTGCTGCACTGGCAGGCAGCTTAATCACGGTTCATGCACATGCCCAGGATGCGTTGCCCGACCTGATCAAGGCGCTAGCCGTGGAAGCGGTATTTTTTAATCACGATGATGATCCCTATGCGCTTTCTCGTGATGGCCACCTCACGCAAGCGCTTAAGGCCATGCAAATTGATTGTTTTTCGTATAAAGATCATGTTGTTTTTGAACGCAGCGAGATTCTGACGCAGGCGTCTAAACCTTATAGTGTTTTCACACCTTATAAGCAATCATGGCTTAAGCGACTTGCAGCACAACAAGAAGCTATCGCTGAAGCCAAGGTTGATCAGCGCCGATTAATGGCCCCTGATCCAGCGCAACAATCAGCCTGTCGCGCCCTTGCACAATCAAGAAACTTGGGCTTGTGGTTTGGGACCCCGCCTAGTCTCGAGGCGATTGGTTTTCGTAGCACTCATTTAAGTCAACTTCGCGTGCCAGTCGGATCAGACGGCGCGAGGGCTCTTCTGAAGGATTTTGCTGGCAGGATTGATCGCTACGATGAGGCACGCGATTTCCCTGCACTCAAAGGACCGTCTTATTTGTCTGTACATTTAAGATTTGGAACGATCAGCATTCGAGAACTCACCCGTCTTGCTCTGCAAACTGCAAGCTCTGGCGCGCAGGCCTGGCTGAGCGAATTGATTTGGCGTGATTTTTATATGCAAATTCTGTATCACTTTCCGCATGTTGTTCGTCAATCATTTAAGCCCGAATATGACCTCATTGCTTGGGAGGATGGGTCAAGCGCGTCATCCCACTTTCAGGCCTGGTGTCATGGGCAAACCGGATATCCACTTGTCGATGCAGCCATGAGGCAACTTTTGCAAAGCGGCTATATGC
>VGHV01000345.1 GCA_016868095.1 Betaproteobacteria bacterium | reverse complement strand
ATCATCTAGCTCAGGCCACCATCCCCGTTGCCGTGGTAGTGGCGGAAAAGGACACCATCGTACCGGCACGCTTTGGTCTGCGGCTGTATGAAACCTTAAGCGCCCCCAAGCAGATGTGGCAAGTGACTGGCGCTGGCCATAACGATTGGCTGGACCGGGTGGATAATCGTTGGTGGCACGAGGTGGTGGACTTCCTCCTGCTGCAGGAGCGCCGGAACCGACGGGTACCGTCGGGTTGAAAAGGTAGGGACTGCTTTTCCCTTTGAGCCTGGCCAGATCATGTGTTCTCGCCGAGGCGAAGACGCCTTGATGTCAGTATTTCCCCTTCATAGCCTAGGACCGGCGTAAGGGATGGCGTTAATACCCGTCTCGGTCATGTAAGGATGTGATTTCCAAGTCTGCGGTAATGATCAAACTCTTTTTTCGGTAAATGATCGACGGCAGAGTTGATGTTAAAGGGAGGCCCAACTGTGGGCTCTACGCCGAGTCGACGGTCAATGTAAAAACACCGAGGGCACTTAAGGAAGTTCTCGAACCGGCTACGGCTTAGTGCAAAGGGTTTCGGCGACTCAGGGTCAAAGAGATTTCTGCTTCGCAAGAGCGAGATACTACACCTGGAGTGTTCTTAATGGTTTAGCGCTCCAAGGAAAGCTACAAATTGATCGCCAAACCATCCTAAAAGCGCTCTGATGTTTTAGCCGACGCGAAAAGTCAAAAATCGTTCAAGCAAATCAAAGTGCTGCGGAGCGCGGCATGGAACCAACTGAGTTCTGAGGGGTACCCCCGGGTGGGACTGTCATACTGATATGACAGCTCATCCGTAATCTTCTCGAATCAGCTCCGCGGCTAAGACCCGCTAGTACCGAATGCACTTGGAACACCAACCAGCCCCGGGTAACAGGCTGCCCAAGACCAAGACGGAAAAGGCCGCACCTGAGTTTGTTTCCAGCGATCCCGACACCTCAGGAGGTCAGGCAACGATTGAGTTTGCAATGAAGTACAGCTAGACTGAAAACTCTCACTGACATTGGATCAACATTTGACGCGGGTCACCCGTTTTAGCGCAGCCAACGCAATGCCGCTTCTAGCAGGACTTGCCTCACCCGCTGCTGACGCGTCGGCTCGGTATTGCCGCAAGCTATCCGGCACATCCAGTCCGTAGGCGACTCGAAGTCACAGTGGGAAGCGCCCGCGATCAACTCGTCGCGCCAAAGCGCCGGCAGCGCGGCGGCCCAGGGAGTTGCCACCGCTTCGGCATTGCAGCGTGACGGCGGCGCGCGCAGCAGCAGGGCCTCGGTGCGCAGTTGACGGGCCGCCGCCAAGCCTAGGCGCTCGGCCTCACCCGGCAGCATGCGGTCGAACGGATCCAGCCCCACGTAGCCGACTACGCCCAGCGTGTGGGCGGCCAGCAGACTGGACAACCCGCCAGCGGAAAAACCCACCAGCATGACCCGCTCCACTGGCACGCCAAACGTACCGCCCGCCCGCAACATGCCCACCAGCGCTGCAAGGGCGCTGGCGTTGCAGCGGAAGTCGAAGGTGCAGGGCAGGTCTGGCGCCAGCGCAAGCACCCCTGTATCGGCCAGCGCCTGCGCATGCCCGGCCAACGTACGCCGACTGCGCGTGAAGCCGTGCGAGAGAATAGCTGCCCCCCGCACAATCCCGACCGCGGGGTAGAAATCCAGCTTGACACGGTGGCCGTCGAGAGTATGCGTCTGGGTCTTCACTTGGGCCATAGGCTGATCAAGTAAAGGTGCAGCCGGTGCTGATAAGGCCGTCATTACAAACATCCCCGCCCCATTAGTCTTGTCATTGCGAAACTCACCGACGTACATTCCGAAGTTGGGCAAAGCCGTTGTTCCAAAGCAATTGTGCTTCACCCCGCTCGCAAGACACGGCGGCAACGACGACTGCGCCCACGCCATCAGCGGCAGAAAAAAGGTGAGTATGAGAAGTTTGCGCATAGGCAAATGCTAGTACGAAATGAGGCGTTTGGCACGAACAAAACTGGGGATAGCCGATCCAAACGCCGGGGGTCTTATTGGCATAATCGAGACAACGAAGCCGCAGCTTGAGATAAGGCTACAACTAATCGCCTACGGCTCTTCGCATCGTAATACTGGTTGTGCGGCTGTACCCCGGGTGGGCGGTTTCAGCAACTTTGATGAAACCCAAGGCTCCAAAAGCTTGGTGGTTTTCGGTCAGTTCAATTCGCGTTTGAAGTTCTAGGCATGCTTTTCCCATTTGCCTCGCAAGCTCATCTGCAGCTTCAAACAAGCTTCGTGTGACACCTTGGCGACGGTACGCTTGATGAACAGCCACTTTGGACAAGTAAACGCAATCGTCACGAATCGCAGCAAAGGCACAGCCAATCAGTTGATTGTTGATTTGCGCAACGATCAGAGTTTCGTCCTGCGCCTTCTGGATAAAGTCTGCGACCCCCATAGCCCCAAGTGAGGACGGCGGATCAATACGACCATCCATGTACTCAAAGGCTTCCCGCACCAAGTGGGCCAGTGCCTCCCATGCGGCAAAGGCTTGTGGGGCCAGGTCGATGACGATGTGAAGATTTGACACACCCATCGAACTTAACTTCAATCTGTAGCGCCCCCGAGGCTTGTCAATACGCCGCGCCAGAAGGCATCCCGCAGTTGGTACGGGACAATGTCTTGACGACCGCTTGGCCAGTCGTTAGCTGAGGTTTGTACCAGCACGATGCCACTTTTCGGCTGAACGAAGATGGCCTGGCCGTGGATACCCTGAAGCACAAACGTCCGCTCCTTCATGGGCAAGAGCCAGACCTGATAGCCATAACCGAGATAAGGGGTGGCGCGTCTTGGTTGAAATGCCGCGGGTTGGCGTTTCACGTCTGTGGCATCGAGTAAAAACTCCTTTGGGACAATTTGCCTGTCTCCGATTCGTCCATCTTGCGCAAGCAACAGTCCAAGGCGTGCGTAGTCTCTTACCGAGGCATTAAAGCCGCCTCCCGTACCTTCAGCACCGTCTGTCGTACTCGCAAGCCAATGTGCCGTGTGCTCGGCGCCCATGGGCTTCCAGAGCCATTCCTCGGTGAGCGCTGCGATGCTCTTCCCAGTGGCTCTTCGAAGGACGCGCCCTAGGATCTCGGTCTCAATGGTGGCGTAGTGAAATCTTGAACCTGCATCAGCTTCCCGCGTGGTCTTGTTTTGCAGATAAGCTTCGATGCGCTGCGGTTGATTGCGGTTCTCAGGCGCGTACATCACGCGGCCCCAAACCCAGTTGTCGTCATCTGGGGTCCATGTGTAGAGTTCACGAAAGGGAACGCCCGAGGACATCCGAAGCAGATGCCTGATGGTTGTTTGACCGTAAGCAGACCCTGCGATCTCGGGCCAGTAAGCCGCTGCCAGACCGTCGAGCGAAGCGATATGGCCTTTATCGTGTGCA
>VGHV01000344.1 GCA_016868095.1 Betaproteobacteria bacterium | reverse complement strand
CGAGGCCGTCACTTAAACGCGGTTGAAGCTCTTCAATCACATCAGCGAAAGCCTCAACATCTTCGAAACTGCGATAAACCGAAGCAAAACGGATGTAGGCCACTTTGTCTACTTTGCGAAGCTCGCGCATGACCAACTCCCCAATGCGATCGCTGGAAAGCTCTCGCAAGCCATAGCTCATGAGCCGATTCTCGATACGCAACAAGCTTGCATCGACCTGTTCGGCGCTTATCGGCCTCTTGCGCAAAGCCAAAGCAATCGAGGCTCTGAGTTTGCGACGGTCAAACTCCACCCGAGCACCGTTTTTTTTCACGACCAAAGGCAGGTTTAATTCAACCCGCTCGAAGGTGGTGAAGCGCTTATCACAATGTGAACAACGCCTGCGTCGCCTAATGCTGTCGCCCTCGTCCGAGGTGCGGGTATCGATCACTTGCGTGTCGGCACCGTCACAAAATGGGCAACGCATCAAGAGCTAAGTGAGGGGTTTGCGCAGCGGTCCTGGGTGGCCTCATTAGGAAGCTAGCGATAGACCGGAAAACGAGCGGTCAGCGCATGAACTGCGACCGGAAAACGAGCGGTCAGCGCATGAACTGCGTAACGGGTTTTCTCAATAACGGCCGCGTCACCTTTCCCGTCAAGCACGTCGGCAATCAGGTGGCCAACCTGCTCTGACTCCGATTCGGCAAAACCTCGGGTGGTCATAGCAGGCGAACCAAGCCGAATACCACTGGTCACGAACGGCTTTTCAGGATCGTTTGGAATCGCATTCTTGTTGCAGGTGATATGGGCAAGCCCAAGCAAGTGCTCAGCTTCCTTACCGGTAATTTGCTTGGCACGTAGGTCCACAAGCATCACATGGCTTTCGGTGCGTCCCGACACAATACGTAAGCCCCGCCTGCCCAAGGTTTCGGCAAGTACCTGGGCGTTTCGGATGACTTGCTCTTGATAAGTCTTAAACGATGGGGCGAGTGCTTCTTGAAAAGCCACCGCTTTTGCAGCGATCACATGCATCAGTGGGCCGCCCTGAAGTCCCGGAAAAATCGCACTATTGATGATCTTTTCATTGTCCTCTCGCATCAAGATGAAACCACCTCGAGGCCCGCGCAGGCTTTTGTGGGTGGTCGAGGTGACCACATCTGCATGGGGCACTGGGCTGGGATAAACACCTGCAGCAATTAGCCCCGAGTAGTGGGCCATATCGACGAGAAAGCTTGCGCCCACTGCCTTGGCCACAGCGGCAAACCTGGCCCAGTCGATCTGGAGCGAGTAGGCCGATGCTCCGGCAATAATGATCCGAGGGCGGTGCTCGTGGGCAAGTCGCTCCATGTCGTCATAGTCAATCTCTTCGGCTTCATTTAGGCCATATGAGGCAACCTTGAACCATTTGCCACTCATGTTGACAGGTGATCCGTGTGTGAGGTGTCCGCCCATGGCAAGGGACATGCCCAAAATTGTGTCACCAGGCTTCGCAAGCGCCATAAAAACGGCCTGATTAGCCTGCGAACCTGAATTGGGCTGAACGTTGGCTGCGTAGGCCCCATAAAGCTTTTTGAGCCTTTCAATGGCAAGGTTTTCTGCAATGTCGACAAATTCGCAACCACCGTAATAGCGCTTTCCGGGATAGCCTTCAGCGTATTTATTAGTCATTTGCGAACCCTGCGCGGCCATCACGGCTGGCGAGGCATAGTTCTCAGAAGCAATGAGTTCGATGTGCTCTTCCTGACGACGGTCTTCGCTGACCATCGCCTGCCAAAGTTCGGGATCAGTTTGGGCAATACCCGTGTGTCGTTCAAACATATTTAGTCTCTCCTGCTCTCAATGGAATCCAGGTGATCGATGCGGCCCCAATCGATCATTGAAAAGCGCTCGCCATCCCAGGCAATGCGATTAAGGCTTGCGTTGTGCAGCGGATGCTGGCGAGCTTCTGACATATCCACGCCGCTAGCGATGCGGTAGGCGCAGTCAAGAAAACCGCCATGAGTGACCGCCACAATACGCGCGTTTTGCTGATGAGCAGCCACGATGGTGAGCAGGGCTCGTTGAGCCCGCTCAAAAAAATCTCTAAGCGACTCACCGCCTTGTGGCAGTGCAAAGTCGGGCTCACGATTGCGCCAGCGTTGAAAGTCGGACTGCAAGCCCTCGTGTTGCAACTCATCATGGGTTTTGCCCTCGAAAACACCGTAGTGACGCTCTCGCAGGAGGCTTTGCTTGAGAATCGGCAAGCCAAGTAGCCTCGCAATGGGTTCGGCAGTTGACCATGCTCGCTTTAAATCGCTGGCATAAATCGCCTGAATCGGCTGCTCTTCTCTGACCGCCGATAAGTGCCTCGCCGTGAGCATGGCTTGCTGATGCCCTTCGTCGGATAGCGGCGTGTCGATTTGTCCCTGAAACCGACGCTGCTGATTCCAGACTGTAACACCGTGTCTAATAAGGACTAGTTCCATGTTGGGCTTTCAATAATGAACTTTTAAAGCCAGCACTTAGGCGATGAGTAGGCGGGCGAACTTTCGCTTCCCAACCTGTACCACATAGCACCCGGGACCGATATGGTGGTTGCGGTCCGAAATCCGTTCGCCATCAAGACGCACCCCGCCTTGCTCAATATTTCGAATCGCCTCGCTCGAAGAAGCACATAAACCCGCCTCCCTGATGGCTTGGGCTAGGCCCATACTGCTTGCACCATCAAGGCTAATGTGGGTATCGGATAAATCATCGGGCGTGGCACCGTCTCGAAAACGGGATTCAAAATCAGCTAGCGCCTGTTCCGCAGCCTTGGCGCTATGAAAACGACTGACCATTTCCTGGGCCAACATCACCTTGGCATCCCTAGGGTTTCGACCTTGAGCGCAGGCTGCGCGCAAAGCTTCGATGGCTGCCAAGGATTGGGAAGAAAGCAGCAAAAAGTATCGCCACATGAGTGTGTCTGAGATCGACATCAATTTCCCAAACATCTGTGCCGGTGAGTCTGTGATGCCTACATAGTTATTTTTTGATTTCGACATTTTTTCCACGCCATCAAGTCCTTCAAGTAATGGCATCGTCAAAATGCACTGCGGCTCCTGGCCATACTCGCGCTGTAATTCGCGACCAACGAGAAGATTAAATTTTTGATCAGTCCCGCCCAACTCAAGGTCGGACGCTAGGGCAACCGAGTCGTAGCCCTGCATTAAGGGATATAGGAGTTCGTGGACCGAGATTGGCGTATTAGATTTATAGCGCTTTGTGAAGTCGTCACGCTCGAGCATTCTTGCCAAGGTGTAACGCGAGGCCAGTTGGATCATCCCGCGTGCCCCAAGGGGGTCTGACCACTCGGAGTTGTAGCGAATCTCGGTTTTTTGTGCGTCGAGCACAAGCGAGGCTTGCTCGAAATAAGTCTTGGCGTTGGCCTCAATTTGCTCGCGCGTAAGCGGTGGCCTTGTCGCATTGC
>VGHV01000343.1 GCA_016868095.1 Betaproteobacteria bacterium | reverse complement strand
ATTTGATCGTCACGGCGTATACCTTGGAGCGCGATATCACCACCGAACCGCTGCCCTGGCACCATCTCGACCCGTATCGGCCAGGCTTCTTTTGCCGACTTGGCAAGCGGCGAAGGAAGGCGGCTCTGCAAACCGAGCCCATCGGACTCAAGCCGCAAGTCCATACCCTGCCCTTCCAAACTGATGGCGGCCTGGTAGTCGAGATAACCCTCCAAGCCCTTCATCACTGCATGGTCCACAAGGCTTTGCAATCCCTGAGCACTTGCCCTACCCTTAGCTTGCAAACGTAAGACCGCTTGATCATCGGTCTTTCCATCAATCGCAACCGGCCCTCCCAGAAATTGGGCCTGCGCCGCATTCACAAAGAGGGCATTTTCAGTAAAACCAAAGGCTCCACGAACATGGGACATCGCTGGAAATTGCGGCGCGAATTGCAATTGATTGCCCTGTAACTGAACAGTACCTCGCACCTTACTTCGCTCCAAATTCTCGAGCGGTAAAATCAAGCTGAGGTCAAGGCTTGCCTGTCCTTGTGCTTGCATCTCTTGCGAAAACTGATTGATCTTGGCTGAAATCGGGCTCGCGTTAACAAATCGAATCATGTCGTTCGCCTGACCCTTAGCGCTTCCAGAAATGCGCAAGACAGGGGTATCGAGTTCGGCAATCGTCGCCCGCGTATCGGTGAGCGCCAAGCCCATCACCTTGCCCGATCGCATATCAATTTGCATCGTGGACGCTTCAAATCGCAGCTGCCCGACAACTTCATCGATGGCAGGCCAGGCCCTTGCATAGTCGAGCCTACTCCCAGCCAGTTCACCCTCGACCAGGAACTGACCCGTCCCAGGCTTACTAAAGGGAAAATCTTCAATATCGCCGCGCAACACAAAATTAGCTCGCGACACCTTGCCGCCTTGTACCGAAGCCTGCAACCAGCGCCTCAACTCCTGGCTAACCACCAAGGGCAAATAGCGCACCACCCTTTCGGCGCGAACATCGCTCAGTTGCCCCTGGAGGTCGAAGAGACCAGCCCCTTTGCCACCGCTTTGGTAGTGACCTTTAACAAAGGCTTTCCCATCGCTATTGGCAAACTCGAGTTCATCGACATCCATACGGACATCGTTGGGGCGTTCACCATAACGCCAGCGAACCTTGGCACGAGCCGACTGAACCGCGAAATCCGGTTCTTCAAACAAGCCCGGAAATCGCAGCGACGCTGACTCGCCCGCTAATTTCATCGTGCCGCCCGTTTCATCGATTTGTACTTCGCCCGATAAACCTTCAAACGAAGGCCAGCGACTGCCAAGTGATTCACGGGGACGTACATCAACAGCGAGACGGTCGACAGCCAGACTGGCGCCATAACTTGACTGAGCGCCTAAACCGAGCGCAACGCTGTCTTCGAATTGCACCGCTAGGCGCTGGACCTGACCCTGGGCACGGAGCGAGTCGAGCGATTGCTTCAAGTCAGCGGGCAGTGGCAAACGTCGAACCAGCGCGAGTGCCTGGGCTACCTCGAAGGGTTCCAGCGCAAGTCTTCCTTCGAGCAAGCCGCCATCCGCAGCGATGACCAGGCGCTGCGAAGCGGGCGTACCGCTCAGCTGGGTACCAAGACCATCATCGACCGACCACTCAGCCAACGTCAACTCCACAGCCTTAAGCGCTTGGGCGTCTGGCAGGTAGCGCGGCATCGCCGTGAACGCCGTTTGCAAGCGCGCAAGCTGCAAGGTCCCGGTCGGTGTTTTGAGCGCTAAATCCTGCCCGGTAATACGCGCTTGAAGCTTGCGAACTTGGGCCAGTGAGAAATCGGTCCAGGTCGCGACTTGAAGATTGCCAGCCAAGGGCAATAGGCTCGGGAGCCAATGCGGATCAATCCAATGACTGAGCTCGGCCAGATCGAGTTTTTGAGCACCGAAAAACAAACTTCCCTGCCAGGCTCGCCAATGTTGTGGATTTTTGAGCAAACCATGATGAAAGTGCGCCACCCAACTCGCATCGTGAAGCGCCCCCCCCACGCGTTTTGCGTCGATCCGCCAGCGATGTTCTCGCAGTTGGTTAACAGCCTCGAGCTGGATGCCCTCGACGAGCACTTCAGAGGCCAGCACATCGTCGCGCCAACGCAAGGCCATGTTGCTGACCTCAAGCCGCGACTGGCTCAGTAACCAGTGCATCCAACGATCGTCATGAGGCTTATCGAGTGCGATATCCCAAGCTGCGATTTGCAAGCTGTGCGGATTAATACGTTTGGCTGCCATCGAAACATCTTGCAGGCGCAGCCGATTTAAATCGATCTCCCCCCACAAAAGCGGCGTGATCGATAACTCGGCTTCCACGACGCCGATCTCAAGCAGGCTTTGCCCTTGATCATCGCGCATGCTTAAGCCCTCGATGCGCAATACCGGGCGACCCGCCACCATGTCGCCTCGCATTTGACGCAGCTCGATAGGCCTCGGCAATTGCTCGCTCATCATTGCCATAACCCTTGGGCCAAGTTCGTTGAGTTGCGGCCAGACATACCATCGCAAGCCCAAGTAGGCGGCCGCAACCAATAGGCCCAACACAAGGCTCATCCAGGCAAGGCAGCGCCATACGAGTGCCCAGCTCAGCGTCTTGATCAAGCTATCGCGCAACTTTTTGAAAGAATCCATGGCAAGCATTGCTTTTGTGGCGAAGCATAACTGCTGACTGGGTTAACCTCGGTACTATGACAAGCTCCTGGTATCGACGCAACGCCGAGGCAATGCCGAGCTGGCCCATCGCGCAAGGCGCAGCACAGGCTTTGCTAGGCGAACTCGAGGCTTCACCGCTCAGCGCCAAGCGACTGAAAGAGGCGCTGAGCCGACTTATCGATGCCTTGATCGCTAAAGACCTGAGCGAGCTCGAGCAGATGGCCTTAGCCTTGCGCTATCTGCGCTGTCTGACCGTGATGAGCCTGATTCGGCGAGACAGTTCAGGGCTTGCAAGCCTAGACGAAGTCACCCACAGCATGACCGACCTAGCTGAACTTGCGTGTACCAGTCTGCTGCCGCTTGCAGCCAGCGCGCTCGCTGCACGCTGGGGTAAGCCACTCGACGAGCAAGGACAGATCCAGGATCTGCATGTATTGGCCATGGGAAAGGCTGGTGGCCGAGAACTCAATGTTTCATCCGATCTGGACATTGTGTTTGTTTGCCGCGGCCGGGGCGGCACAGCGCGCGACGATGGCAGCCACGGGAGTCGGGCAAGTGACGAATTTATGCATCAGCTTGCCCGTGAACTCACTGGATTACTGACCGAGCGGACTGCAGCCGGCTTTATTTTCCGCGTCGATACCCGTCTGCGACCTCATGGCGATTCAGGTCCACTCGTCGTGAATCTAAATATGCTTGAGCATTACTTTTTTGGTGAAGGCCGCGAGTGGGAGCGGTTTGCCTGGTTGAAGGTAAGGCCGA
>VGHV01000342.1 GCA_016868095.1 Betaproteobacteria bacterium | reverse complement strand
TTTTCATTACAGTATTTATTCCATACCAAATAAAAACTTTAAGAAACCAATTAGGTACTGTATCGAAATCTTCAAAACCAAATCGAGATGGGTGCAAGATATTTGTCGTTATGAAATATGGAGCTACGCATGAGTGTCTTGACTGGACTGAAGTGGATTGCGCCGAAGCGAGCTGTTTCCACAACACCCATTGAATATCGTCGGGAGAAACTTAGGAGAAGGCTCAAAGAGCAAATTCAGCTTGCTCAGGCGCAGCTAGAAGGACACCCGGTTCACACCATGCGTCGTCGTCTCATCACCGATCGAGTTTCCGGTGAACAACTTGAATCAGAACACCGCGTAAGACAGCGTTGCTGGTGGTTCATGTCCGAGAATAGAAAAATTGCCCTTGAAATCAAGTATGGCTCTAAGCCCCTCGAATTTCAAAAGGGTAAGACTGCGATTGAGCTCGACGCCGTCTCGGCATTGGTTCCTATGCTTGAACTGATGATCGTAGCGCTTGACGCTGGGGAGTTAGACCTTTTGATTCAAACTGCGTCTGACCAATTGAAGAAGCGCTTTAAGGCAAAGACGCATTGACTAGATGCTAAGCGTCTCGTTTTGGGACGCTTGCGTTTAGTTTCGTTGTCTAGGGCTTCGTTTGCTCTGTAGCATGCCTATGTTTCGCTCTGCCGTTAGAGCACTTGCGTAGTGCCGCTCAATCATTTCAACGCTTGTTCGTGCGTTCCTCGCTAGGGTAAGCATATCGATCCCAGTGCCATAAAGAAGTCTTAGCGTGATTGCTGTATGCCTTAGCGAATAGAGCGTTCGTGGATTTCCGTGAGGGCCATCTCGTAATTCAAGCTTTTCGAGCAGATTTCTGAACATCCATCCCAGTACAGCTAGCCCGTAACTTCTATTGTGCTCTGATGGCAAGAACAAGAAATCGTCCGGTCTGCCAAAGCCTTCTGTTTTCTGTTGTTCCAATAAATGCTCGTATAGTCGAACAGCTGCCCTGAGCGTCACAATCGGTGCGTCATGCGCTTTGGTTTCGGGAAGCGTTAAACGAAGATAGGTGTGTTGTCCCCTTACTACTTCAATGTGACGATGTCTGAGCGTCTTCAGATCACTAGGTCGCACGAAGCTGTTGACCATAAAAGCGATCACGAATGCCAAGTCTTTTGGGTATCGTCTGTATCTAGGAATAATCCAGAACCGTTTAGGAATGGTCCGATTCGGATTTAAGACAGGCTGACCGACGAGAGCTCGAGCAGTCTTGAGTAGCTTCACATACTCCGTGGGTGTGAAACTGCCGCGAGAACGCTTTCTTATTTTGACCGAAGGCATCGATGGGATGATCGAAATAGCGTTTATCGCAAGTGCGTACTTGAGCACCTTTCTGAGTGTCATCAAGTAGAGCGAAAGTGTTGTGCTTGAAAGCGAGCGAGTCTCAAGCTTTGAGCAAAATGCCTCGATGTCAATTGGGGAAATAGCCTTAACTGGCAGATCACCAAAAAAGGGGATGATTTCTGTGGCTAGACGAATTTGATCCGCTTTATAGGAGAGCTCAGCAAACTCGCCTCGATCTCTTCGAGCAGCTTCTCGCCGCATGAGTTGAATCGCTAGTTGCTTGAATAGAGTATGCGATAGCTGTTCTTCGTCGACTTGACCAAGGTTTGTATAGCGATGAAATAGTCCAACTGCCCAACGCTTAGCGTCTTCGAGTTGAGTCGTCCTTGTGCTTCTGGCGATCATCTTCCCCGCATGAAAGAAGCGACACTGCCAAAAGCTGCTAGCTTTGATCCGATAAAGCGTTAGTGTTTTGGGTTGCCCTTCAATCTGACAGAAAGTTGACCGAAGTGGGCAAGCCCTCGACAAGGTTCTTCTGTATTCAGCGTCGTTGCTGGCTTCGTTCAACACAAGTGGTCATGCTAGACCCATTCGTTTTAGTAATTGGAATTGTTGAGCAAATTTCCAGGGCATCAAAAAGAAAAAGACCCATCTTTCGACGGGCCTCGAAGATCCTAACTAGGTTGTTTTGTTTTGCAGCGATGGCCCTTAATTCATGCTCACTGAGTTCCAAAGAAAAACCCGCCAGCGGCGGGTTTTTCGCTAATCGTTGTGAGAGCCGATTAAAACGAATGGTTGATACCAAATGCGAACTCAGTCCGCTCGCGCTTAGAAGTAGCGCCCTTGAGTTCATCAGCACCGTACATCGCGTACAAGGTCGTCCGCTTGCTCAACATTTGCCTTAATCCGATGTTGTAACCGGAGAAATCGCCATTGTGGCCATCACCTTTTCCAAACGAACCATGGAACATGGTGTTGGCGGCAACCATATAGCGCGCACCTAGTTGGTAAGCACTGTAGTCCGCGGTTGCATTCTTCTGCTTAACTTCACCCCACATACCTAAGAGGGTCAACTGCTTGGAAGCAACATAGCTTGCCCCTATCACAGTCTCATCTCTGTCCCGCGCAACTGTCGCACTGGAGTTATCCTTTTGATTGTTAAAACCAGCTTGGATGACAAGTGGCCCCGCTGCATAGCGAAGTGAGCCGCCCGTTGACTCGACATCGTTGGTCGCGCCCGGATCATTAGTCTTGTTCGTAATAGCCACCCTAGCGGTGATCCCACCCATCGTCGGGGAGGTCCACATCGCCTGACCACTGTTGCGGACGGTGGTGATGGTTGTTCCACCGTTTAGATACACAGTTTTTCCGACTTGTAAGTTACTAGCCATAGCTGCGTCGAAAGCAAGGGCTGTTAAAAAGACAGGGGTATAGTCGCGTCCGATTTCAACCGTACCGAAGCCGCCAGCGAGAGAAACAACGCTGCGCCGAACACCAGCCCCACCTAAATTGCCTACCGCTGGGGCACCAGTCAACTGGTTGACTGGACCGGTTTGCAGGTTTCCTGTGTCACCAGCATCCATTCCAAGTTCGTAAAAAAACCCTGCGGTCAGGTTTCCGATCTTCTCGGTACCCCGAAAGCCAAGCCGATTAGACGACATGGAACCTGCAGCATTGCCACCAGTACTGTTTCTACTAACCTCAGTCCTGCTTGTCCCGGTGGTGGTTTCCTCAGTGGTTCCACGATATCCAGCATCCATAACGCCGAACACGGTTACTTGGGCCGAAGCAACGGCCGGTACAGCTGCTGCGATTGCAATCGCGAGAAGCGATTTCTTCATGAGTCACTCTCCTAAGTTTCTGAATCATCGGCAAGTCGCCGAACAACTCCCCGGTCTACTTGTTGCAGGGACACCTGCCCCCGACCGGTCTGAAGTTAGATTGATTGTGTACCAAAGACTTCGCACATCCAAGCCTTTGGAAAGAAAACCACCTGAGAACGAGCGCTTGTGTTGTAAATGAATCGCAGTGTGTTGCTCGTGGGCAACAATGTGTCTACCTTATTACAATCGATTCCAGAAATAGCGAGAAAGGACCGGCGAT
>VGHV01000341.1 GCA_016868095.1 Betaproteobacteria bacterium | reverse complement strand
TTTTGGCGCGGTGTATTAGCGAGCCTTGGGGGAAGTGCAGATTGATACGCGAAAGCAGCAAATTTCATTTGGGACGGGGGTTGATAAGGGAAGGTTCTGCATATGCGTTTGATAGGGCGCCAACCAATTCGCTAAGCAGTTACAAAGTCGTCGACGCAAACCATGCAACAACCCCAGAAGTTGGGGCTGACCTGGTGGTTGAATGGATTGCTCGTGTTTCTAACCGTTAGGTGAAAGCCCAAAAAGCTAGAAAGGTTGCTGGTTAGTGCAGCGTGAATGGATTCTAAATTTACATCTACAATCTCTAAAAGTGCGTGAATGTAATAAGTAGCCCAATGCCTAACGCTAATTACTCTGCAGTGCGCAAGCTCAATCGTATGGTGCTTAGATTCTCCATTTTGGGAGGATCGTCTTGCTTCAGTAAGGGCATCAGTAAATGCTGCTTAGCAGCGGTACGTTTTTCTTCTGAAAGCGTTCAATATGGACTACACAATAAAAGAGTCTAATCAGACGATTTATACCGACAAGCTCGGGCTTAGCACTTTTGGCACCGTTTATTCGGAAGGCTCATCGAATACTATTTTCTTGGGTGATTCAATTAGCGCAGCACCGTCTTTCGGCATTAACTACATCTACGGGATCGATAAATACAACCTATTGAGCTACTTTAGGAGTCCAGCTGGAATTGTTGTCGACGCCCTCAAGGGGGTCGTAAGGAACGGGTGGGGTGGAACGGACTATTTCCAGAAAATCTCCGGGTTTCAAGGGAGTGGATTTACTGATTTCTTTCAAGGTTCACTCAAAGATGAAATCTTCTATACTGGTGGTGGTGCGGATACCGTTATAGGAGGTGGGGGATGGGATAAAGTTACATTCTATTCACAGCCATCGACTGACTTTGCCATCGAGCTTTCGGAGGCAACCGCAACATTTACACTCACAGAGCTTAAATATCCACAGAATATAAAGATCCTAAAAGATATTGACCAAATTGAATTTGGTGACAAGAGCGTTTTTGCGCCTGTCAAAGGCTATGCCGTTAACGCCCGGATTCTTGGTGTCTGGCAGCCCATTGACGCGATGTACTACACACCCGGTTACACGCCAGTCCTCGCAAATTCTTTTTGGGGTAATCTAAAGTTTGGGCCGGCAGCAAAAGAAGGCATGGCTGCGATAGGTTGGGCTTACTCGGGCTTTGATAACAAAGCAACGACGGTTACACCCGTAAACTCATTACTGATTGAGCAAACGGCTAGCGGTGAGCTATTGATTGCCAATGACACCTATTTGTCAAGTTCGACAACAAATGGCGGTGGGTCAGTGATAGTTGCAGACTTCAATAGGGACGGCCAGAGCGATATCTTCCTTGCAGCGCACAACGAAAGTCCGCTTGTTGCCTCTGCAAGTACAGCTTATCTAAGCGATGAATTCGGTAAGTTCAAGGTAGTCAGACTACCCGACCTAGTAATGGCTCATGATGCCCAACTGTACAACTCAACTGATGGGAAGCCTAGCGTCATTGTACAATCCTTCGGACTAACGAACAATCGTTACACGTTCGATGGGCGCGAGTTTCAAGTGATCTCTCAACCTATTTCGAAGAGCGTTGGAAGTATGTCGATTGCGATCGCGGACCTTGACGGTTTACCCGGGCTAGAGGCGCTTTCAGGTGATGTAAAACTCAAGGGCGGTGCTTATGGTGATGATAAGTTTTATATTGGTGTTTATAGGTACGGTGGCGGCGACTTTCTAGACACATTGCCTTTGAAGGTCCTGACCCCCTACATGACAAGTAGGCCCCAGTTTCAATCGCTTGCATCAGAGTGGGGAATTGGCGTAACGCATACTTATCGCATCTGGATCGATGATTTTAACCATGATGGAAAGCCGGACGTACTCGCTGGAACGTCAATGTGGAAGCAAGAGGCTTCGGGATCATATGTCTACCCTACTATGCTTCAGATGTTCCAAAATAAGGGAGAGTTAAACTTTTCCGATGTGACAGATATCCTTAACAAGGAATTCCCTTGGAACTCAGCCGAGATTGACTATAACCTTCAGATTAGAGATATCGATCATTCTGGGATTAATAGCTACCTGTCGAGCGGTCCTACTTATGAGGGACATTCCAGACAGCAAAACTTCATTCTACTTAATGACGGGACTGGTCGACTTTATGAGTATAAAAGGTCAGAGTTTCTAGACTACTTGAAAGATATACAAAACTTTGCTCGATCGAAAGGTTATAACCCAGACTTCGGAGAATTTCACGCCTATACTGATGTAGATGGAAAGATTTCCTTTGTCGTTGAACTATCGCTGAAATGGGACGCTGTGCAGTTCGATCGACGATTAATTGTGCAGCTTCCATTAAGCCTCGAGCCTTCGGTCGATTTCAAACAGGACATCAAGCTGGATGATCGTAATGGAAGCTATTTGATTAGAACGTGGGCCGGCAATGATGTCATCGGGGACGTTAATGCAGCATCGCAACTGATTTCAAAGCTCGACGGTGGCTTGGGTATCGATATTGCTAAGTATGGTCGTGCGGCGACGGATTACGCATTGATACCAAACGGGGGCGGTGAATTTACGCTCAAGAAAGATGCTTTAACGAAACTGGATCAGTTGACGAATATAGAACGACTTCAATTCGCCGATAAGACCATTCGCATTGACACCAAAGCACACGGCTCTTATGCCGATTTACCCGATACGCTTTATCAGTTCTTTGTAGTTGGCTTTGGCGCAGCGCCCGGTGTGACCTACATGGATCAGATGGCCGAAGCCTATCGCTATTGGTTGCCTCAATACAAAGACGGTACGGTCAAGCAGATCGTTGAAGCCTTTACCACGAAGAGCCAGTTCACCGCGGTCTACCCCCAAGCCTTGTATCGGACCGAAGGGGGTAAGTACTACGCCTATGCGCATGATGCATCGCTTGCAGGTAACCCCTTGATGCGGGGTGCAGAGGTCAGCAAAGCCGTCTTTGATACGCAAATGGCAAGCCTTGCACAGGGCTTAGTGGCAACGATTGTGAAAACCAGTGCAAGCGAATCGACCAAAACAGCCGCGGCAGCTGATATTCAAGCTGCTCTAGGTCTGGGTGGAGATTGGACCATTGGCAAGGTGATTTACACGGTGTTTGGCAATCTTGCGAGTAAACCTCTAAGCGATCCCACATGGGGCGGTACAGCCAAGCAGTTTGCTAATCAAGTAGCAGTGGCCAAGTACTACACCGACACCCTCAGTCAAAGCACCGATGATGTAACCACGCTGCGCTCGGTCATGGCTGCGGTCACCAACACCACCGACGTTTCAAGTACCGATGCCATCGCATCGCTCATCGGTGTGGCCCTACTCAATGGACCGGGGGGTTAGTTTTTCCGCAGAGGGGAAATCGTTTGGGCATACTCATACCCACCCAGCCGGC